>QBUR01000074.1:0-3732 GCA_013374385.1 Candidatus Methanocomedens sp.
ATCTCAGATAGTTTAGTTTTTGTTAATACCAAACTTCTATCTCCATATACAAGTTCTTCAAGATTGTTAAATGTAATCATAATTTTTCCTTTTATTATTTTTTAGTAGAAGGGATAAATAAGAACCTATATACCAATTTCATTTACAACCACTGTTTCTTTTTAAAATACAATAACATCGAGAATCCAATACCAATCATGATGATCCATACAAGTGGATAACTCCACTCCCATCCAAGTTCAGGCATATATTCAAAGTTCATTCCATAAATACCAGCTATGAACGTCAGCGGTATGAATATTGTTGCAATGATAGTCAAGACTTTCATTACTTCATTCATTTTATTACTGACACTGGAAAGGTAAATATCAAGCATCCCTGAGACCATATCCCTGAATGTTTCTATGGTGTCTATGACCTGGATCGTGTGATCGTAAACATCTCGCAAGTAGATGGTAGTAGATTCCTGTATAAGTGGTGATTCTCCCCTTCCCAGACTGTTGATCACCTCCCTGAGGGGCCAGATGGACTTTCGCAAGAGTATTATTTCTCGTTTCATATTATGAATTGTCTGCAAAGTGTTTGGTTCTGGCTTGGTCACCAGTTCCTCTTCGATTAACTCTATCATTTCCCCTATTTTTTCAAGGATTACGAAGTACTGGTCAACAATTGCATCCAATAAAGCATAAGCAAGATAATCAGCCCCCATCTTCCTGATGCGGCCGTTTGATTTTCGAATCATTTCTTTTACGTGCTCAAAAATCTCGCACTGTTTCTCCTGGAATGATACCACAAAATTTGAGCCAATGATCAAACTAACCTGATCTGCCTGAATTTCATTTTCTGATTCATCAAACATGAACATTTTCAGGACAACATAGATAAAATGATTAAAAACTTGAACTTTCGGACGCTGTCCGGCATGCATTATGTCTTCAAGGATCAGGGGGTGCAGGTCAAAATGCTTTCCCATCTTTTCGATTATATCCACCTGATGAATGCCATCAATGTTTATCCAGGTAACAATGGGTTTATCTTTAACTGGAAAACATTCCTCAACAGTTTTTACTTCCTTCTCCTGGAATTGCCCTTCATCATAGGTTATTATAGTAATCCTAATCTCTTCGGTCTTCTCATCACCAACATGTACAAGTGCACCTGGTGGGAGACCCACTTTCTTTGATACTTTCTTAAAAAGTCTGGACATACTACACATCCATTCATGTGAATAATATTACAATTGCATCAGGTTGTATTAAAATTGTGTGAAAGTGGGATCACGTCGGATTCAACACAGCCCCACAATAATCACAATCCTGTAGCACATCCTCCACTGTTGTCAGCACCTGCTCGCTGCGGCTGCGGTCCCGCGATAAGATAACAGGGCCGGGTGACGTGGTTGAAAAGTATTAATGACAAGAGTTTCGGCAAAGTTATTGCTTGTAAATCCCTTCTCTTCGTCCAATTTTTAGAACCAGGATTTCAGTTTCATGAACTGAGAATATAACCCTATAGTCCCCCACTCTGATACGGTAAGTTCCTTCTCTTCCTCTTATTTTTTTGTAAGGGAGGACATAAGGATTTACTTCGAGCTGTTTTAATTTTTCGACAATCCTGCGTTTGTCGTCATTAGAAATATGTTCAAGAAAACCAGCAGCATTTTTACTTAAAAATAATCTAATCGTCATGAAAGGTCAGTGATAGATATTTTATTACCTTTTTTCATATCATCTTCGATTTCACTGAGCTCTTTCATTTCATCTACTGAAATTTCTTCAAAACCCAGAAAATTATCTATTTTTGAATTTATTAAAGTGAGCTGCCCTTCAATTTGCATTAAATGGGTAATTATTTCTCTGTCAATAGCAGTGCTCATGATTATTAGAATTATTTGAAAGGTAATAATAGTTTTGCAAATATCAAATCCTGGACATACACATACATCACGTCGGATTCAACACAGCCCCACAATAATCACAATCCTGCAGCACATCCTCCACCGTGGTCAGCACCTGCTCACTGCGGCTGCGGTCCCGGTACACCGTGATACCTTTACACCCCAGCGTATATGCCAGCCTGAAGGCCCTGGCCACATCTTCCTTTGTAGCATCATGCCTGAAATTAACGGTCTTGGACACCGCATTGTCGGCATATTTCTGGAAGGCAGCCTGCAACCGGATATGCCACTCGTAACTCATATCATGGGATGTAACGAACAAATGTTGTACAGTTTTCGGCACATCAGGCATACCCTGGACGGAACCGGCACTGGCAATATGCTCCATAAGTTCGGGTGAATAGAATCCTTCACTTCTCGCGATTTTTTCAAAGTAAGGATTGGTGACCAAAAGTTTTTCACCATCCATTACGGTCTTCACATACGACACAGCGTAAATAGGTTCAATACCGCTGCTACATCCGGCAATTATGCTAATGGTACCAGTGGGTGCAATGGTAATGCGCGTGGCATTACGCACTGCTGGCCTATCGGGGCTGTCATAAACACTTCCCTTGAAATTCCTGAACACACCCCGGTGCTGTGCAATCTCTTCTGACGCCTGCACGGCCCGGTTACACACAAATGTCATAATCTCCTCAGCCCGTTCCACAGCCTCAGTAGAATTATATACAATGCCCAAACGGATGAGCATGTCTGCAAACCCCATTACACCCAGCCCTATCTTCCTATTTCCCTTAACCATCCGGTCGATACTCTCAAGCGGGAACTGCTCCAGGTCTATCACATTGTTCAGGAACCGCACTGCAATATCTACGGTACGGCCCAATTTATCATAATCAATGCTGCCCCCATCGATCATTCTTTCAAGATTGATTGAACCCAGGTTGCAGGCCTCATAGGGCAGCAGGGGCTGTTCTCCACACGGATTGGTGGCTTCAATTGTTCCCAGCTCCGGGGTAGGGTTATCCCGGTTGATACGATCCAGGAACAGCAGACCCGGCTCACCGCTCTCCCAGGCCGATGCTGCCATGAGGTTGAATATCTCGATGGCATCCCTGTGCTCTGTGACCTCACCGTTGCGTGGGTTAACCAGTCCAAAGGACTGCCCTGCCTCAACCGCATCCATGAATGCATCGGTCACTCCCACAGACAGGTTGAAATTGGTCAGCACACCGGGTTCGTGCTTCACAGTAATAAAATCAACGATATCGGGATGGTCTACCCGCAGTATCCCCATATTGGCACCCCTGCGGCGTCCCCCCTGTTTGATGGCCTGGGTGGCAGCATCGAATACATTCATAAAGGATACAGGACCGCTGGCAATCCCGCCGGTACTGCCCACGATGTCACCCTTTGGCCGCAACCTGCTGAAACTAAAACCCGTACCTCCGCCGCTCTGGTGAATGATAGCCGCATTCTTCAGGGTCTCGAATATTTCATCAAGTGAATCTCCAACCGGCAGGACAAAGCAGGCTGCAAGCTGCTTGATGCGGGTACCGGCGTTCATCAGTGTAGGGGAGTTGGGCAGGAACTCAAGATTGGACATAACCGAGTAAAATTCCTGTTCAGAACATGTTACGTCCCCGTACAGGTCATCTGCGGTTGCCACATAACTGGCAACCCTGCGAAACATTTGCTCAGGCGTTTCAGTTACATTGCCATGTTCATCTTTTAGCAGGTACCTGCGCCTTAGCACTTTTTGTGCATTATCAGAGAGTTTCAATATTTACCAACCCCGCAATAATGGCTATAATGCAATAATGCCGATATTG
>QBUR01000074.1:3742-4410 GCA_013374385.1 Candidatus Methanocomedens sp.
ATTGCCCACAATACAATATTATATTATTCGGTTCCAATTAACATTAACGTTGGTGAAACGAACATGGAAATGCTTCTACATATCTGCTGTGCCCCATGTGCTACTTATACGGTACAGGCACTACGGGACGAAGGTTTCGAGCCGGTGGGCTATTTTTATAATCCCAACATCCATCCCTTCACCGAGTACCGCCGCCGGCTGGAGACACTGCAGCAGTATGCTGAGGCCGTGGATTTGGATGTAGTGTACCGTGACGAGTACATGCTTGAGGATTTTATTAAACAGGCTATGGAGGTGGAAGACAGGTGCCAACTCTGCTACACCCTCAGGCTGGAGGCAGCAGCCAGGCAGGCATCTGATATGGGCATTCCTGCGTTCACGTCAACGCTGCTCATTTCTCCTTACCAGAAACACGAGATGATAAAAGATATTGGCAAGGGTCTTGCATCAGATTACGGGGTGGATTTCCATTACCGGGATTACCGTCCGGGGTATAAGGAAACCTACCAGATGTGCAGGGACCTGGGACTGTACCGGCAGGGGTATTGTGGCTGTATCTTTAGTGAAAAGGAAAGATATTACCGAAAATTAGTGGATGAATGAGGTGTTATCTAAATAATGTATATGAAAGTTTTTGACAGCACGGCATTAATGTTTTTACCATGCGG
>QBUR01000181.1 GCA_013374385.1 Candidatus Methanocomedens sp.
ATCGGATTTATCCAGAAACGTGCCCGATTGAAGGTTATAATAGAACATAAAATCTTCGGTGTTCTACCCAACAACATTAAATGCTTTGTCGCTCCATTTTTATCTGGAGATAAACTCCTGCCTAAATCAGGGTAAGGGAAGTATATCATGGGATCTGAAATAGAATACCTGAAAAAACGGTACAGGGAAATGTCGTCTTCCCAGCTTGAACTCATTATTGAACAAATTAAATGGGAATTGGAACACAACCCTGAAGCTGATAGCACCGAACTTAAAATTGCTGTGGATGCCCTTGAAGAAAAAAAGAAGGCAGCCCATAAACAAAAGAAAGATAGGCCATGCTTGCCTGGGCATTTTGAACACCAACTTGATTTTGGCGAGGAATTTTAAGGTAGGCATGAAAAACACAAAAGGATGGGTCAAGAATTGCATATGTTCCTTCCTGACCCAACTATCCATTTAAAACTCAGTTCACTCCTTCTTTCCCGGTGGCCAGTTCTTCTCCATCCAGGGCGGTATCTGACCGCTGTCCTGCGGCCCCACCAGCACATTCAAACCGGTAGCATCCTCAAGATCGCCCTGCAACCTTGCACCCAGACCAGGCAGGATTATCGTGTTGTGCCCTGTCTTTTCACTGAAATCGAAATCTACCTTCTTGAACTCATCATTTATCTTCTGGCCTGTCAATTGACCACCTGCCACCGCAGCTTCAACTCC
Source organism: Candidatus Methanocomedens sp. (assembly GCA_013374385.1). Classification (GTDB taxonomy): domain Archaea; phylum Halobacteriota; class Methanosarcinia; order Methanosarcinales; family Methanocomedenaceae; genus Methanocomedens_B. The sequence continues at coordinate 718 of QBUR01000181.1, forward strand.
CAGACCGTCGGTATCAGCAGCCAGCAGGTAACAGTCAATGCCGCTACTTGCCAGGTCGCTTTCAACCGTATAGTATGTCAGGGCAAAGTTGGTTGTAACGATAACAGGCGAATCCTTGCCCGGAGAACCCACTTCATACACCTTTGAATCCACTTTGACCGGCGTCCTCGGGTCAGTATAAATGGTATCCCTGATATGCATCTCGGGCAGCAGAGCAAAGGGTTCGATGCTGTGCAGTATCATGATATCCCCGTATCGCACAGAGAACACCGTAGCCAGCACAGTTTCCCAGTAACTGGAAGATACGGCATCTCCACCGGTCAAATACGCGGTCATAGGCACAGACATAAGCGGGAAGGCCACTTCACGCTGTCCTTCCTTAATGCCGGCGCGCCTCAATTTAAGGAAATTCTCAAAAGACTCCCGCAGCATATTACCCTGAGGGTTAGTACCCGGGTCAAGTATCAGGTCCTGCCGTCCCATCTCCAGGAACGTACTTGCCAGGCTCTTCAAAGTATCCAGGTCATCGGGTGCGAACAGCACTGTAGGCACATCATACTCAAGCACCAGGTCGGCCACAGCCTGCCAGTTATCTTTGGTAGCCGCATACAACAGCGGCCGCCTCTCAGCCGCAACCTCAAGGCCGGCCTTTAGCACTTCAGGGTCGAGACTGCACAGTATAAGCGGAAGTTCTGTATTCTCCATCACTTTTGAGACCGCATCCCTGAACTTGCCCGGGTCGCCCGAAGTAGAACGCACCGCAATCATGTCCAGTTTCAAAAACCGTCCCACATAAAATTTCTTGAAATCCCTGATAAAAGTAACCCTTTCCACCAGTTCAGCTTCCGGCATGGTATCCCAAACATCAAGGGCAAAGCCGGGCTGGTCAAAGAATGTCAATTGATGCCGGTACATCACATCATCTCCACCCACGGTCACTGCATACTCACCTACACCGATAGTTACCTCCCTGATCTCAGGAGCCATCAGTTCACTGAGTTCCAGGTACTTTTTCTTGTACTTGTCCTCAAGCAATGGTGTACAATCCTCAAGTTTCAATGAACGGTCAATGACATGGGAACCGAAGGCCATACACGTGGCTTCGCCGCAATCACCGCAATTGGTCTGGGGCAGGTACTTATAAACTTCAAGAGGGCTGTTAATTTTCATTATCACACCTCCGCCGTGACCCAGTTAGATATATCCACTGTATCCCTCTCAAGAGAACCGTGCAGGCTCTGGGTAATCTCTTTTAGCACAGCCACTGCACCGGGATGCATCATCATGAACAGGTCATTACCTGCCAGTGCAAGGGCCAGTCCTGTCACAATCTCCCATATGGGACCCCTATATTCCCTGGGTCCCCAGTTGCTATCCTCTTTCAGGGGCGATTTGACCATCCATGATTCCCTGGCACCCCAGGCATTGGTGGTGCCGCTGCTCATCGGGAAGGCCAGTTCATCATCCCCATTAAGACCGGCAAGGCGGATGCGCTCCATATTGGTATAAGCATAATCCAGGCCGTATCCCAGTGCCGCAGTGGTAGGGTCCATGATAATATCTTCACGTTTGACACCGCACTGCTTCATAAGTTTGCGGTTCAACTCTTTTTGTGCATTGATTTCAAGCTGTGTCCACGACAGCACTACATGACCGTACTGGTTTGCAGCCTTTGCAATGCGCTCATAATCCAGATTTAAACTGGCACTGGCCAGCAGTACACGTTCACCTTCAGCCACTTCGGCTGCCTTTTCCAGAACCTCAGGGTCCTTGTCAGGATTGCCGCTACCACCGATAACTATTGGCACATCCACTGCCTGTAGTACGTCGGCAACGGTCTCAGCAGCCTCTTTGGCTGATGTATCCTTGATGTTCGGATCTGTACTGATTAGGTGAATGGTCACCATGTCTGCATTGAAGTCCTTGACCACCTTTTTAGCCCATTCGGCCGGACTTTCAATTACATCCTCATAATTGACCTTGACAGCCTTTGCCATCCCAATAGGCATATCGAAAATGTCCATGGTAACATAGTTGCGGTGAGGCATTGGACTATCGAAATAATAAGGCAGTGCATTCTCCCCTCCCAGGGTGATAGTTCTTCCCCTGCTTCCGCCATCTGCTGATGTGGCGCCCAGTACAACTTCCTGGATTGGGTTCTTCCACTCATCCATCCTGGCCACTTCAAATTTAGACCTCAACAGTTCATGTGGTTTGGCAACACCGGGAACTGTCGCCTGGGCCATTGACCCGAACAACTGGTCCACAGGATAACCCATTAATCTTGAAATGTTTATCAGGTGCTGGGCGATCTGTGCAGTTTCATGTCCCAGCATATATGCCAGTTGAGGATTTAGCCCGCCACTGGCATCCATCTCCAGCTCAATGTCGCCTTCAATGGTTACACCTTCAAGGGCTTCCACGTCCATACCATTGAACAGGCTGCCCAGTTCAGATAACTTGATCTTTTTTGACATAGTGATTCCACCTTATTTCATTGCATACTTCAGTTATTATTGAAAATCTGTTTTGTTAAATTCCTAATTTAATTATAATGTTTTCCATTTCAATCACCGCAGGTGATGTATCAGGTAATTCAATCAGCGGCCTGCCATCCAGGTCGAACCGGGCAATTTCCTCGTCAAAAGGTACCATACCTGCAACCTCAAGTCCCAACTCCTGCGCATATTCATTAAGGCGTTCACGGTTTTGCGGTGTCACCTTATTGAGTATCACGTGCATCTTCCTTATCTTCAGGTTCAGTTCTTTTACAAGGTCCCGTATCCGCTCAGCGGTCATGAGACCCCGCCTTGAACCATCGGTTACCACCACAAGTTCGTCAACATCCCTGATAATACCCCGGCTCAGGTGTTCCAGGCCGGCAGCAGTATCAATAATGGTCAGGTCATAATTCTTCACTATCCTGTCCATGATACCGCGCAGCATATTATTGGCAAAGCAATAGCATCCAGCCCCTTCAGGCCGGCCCATTACCAAAAGGTCATACCCGTGCCGTTCGGCAAGGACACTGTATATTTTAGATTCCAGCAACCGTTCTTTATCAGTATCCGGCGGCAGATTGTCTCTTTCTTCCATCAAAAACTCGCGCTGGTCGCCCACAGTTTCTTCTACCTCATCACCCAGAGCCTCTGGCAGGTTCGTGTCAGGGTCAGCATCAATGGCAAGAATGGTCTTATCCCTGTTCACAAGTGAACGGATAAACATGGCAGTCATAACAGTCTTGCCAGTACCCCCTTTACCGGTAATCGCAATAACTTTCAATCTTTACCTCGAACAATTATTCCTTATTGCTCAGTATGATCTTATCAATAGAGATCTTTGCATTCTTTAGGGTTATCTTCACACCGCCGCCGCCACCAGTCATTGGTGGAAGGTTTTGCAGCATTGCCGGGTCAAATGCGGGCATGCCGATCTGTGGCATACCGATTGCACGGGTCTCAGCTACTGACTCATCTTCAGCAGGTTCCTCTTCCTCAGTGGTCCATCTCTCAACGATAGGGTGTCCTTTTTCAGTAAGGAATTTCTTCAGCGTGTCAATATCCTGGGCATCTTCTTCAGTAGCCACCTTGTCCACTATATCTGCCGGGATATCTTCAAGCACCTTGTCCTTGAGATGCTTTGGCATCCAGACTACCCGGTTCCAGCCGCCGTCCGACTGTATGAACTTGGGTGAGCGGAAATAATTGATACCTACACCAAGGAATCCCATAACCTGCTTACCGCCGCCAGTCTGCCCAGCCATGGTACTAAATGCCAGTCCGTTAGGAGCATTACCAGTAAAGTCCCTGTCAACCCAGCCGATACCGTCCACTTCCGGTATAAAGAATCCTACGACTTCAAAGCAGCCGCATGAAGTGTGTGGGAACTCAAAGAAACTGTGTATCTTTATCCTGTTATACTCGCCGCCAGAGAGTTTTTGGGCGACTTCATTAACACCGGAATATTCTCCACTTAATTCATCCAGGCATTCACCCTTCTTGATAGCGAACTGCGGCCCTTCGGGGTCCACCTTTGCAGCCGCACGCCCATCAAACCAGTTGATGGCTCCGCACAGAGCAATACGGTCAGGGGAAATAACACATACACTGGTGGGTGCAAAACTCTGGCACAGGGAACAACCATAAAACTCTTCAACGTCTTCATCGTGCAGGTTGCGTGTCCGCTCGTCCCTGGCAGCATATCTCTCCATTGCCTTTGTCAGTTCTTCTTCTACCTTTTCAAGATCAGTGATGTATGTGGCCTCTATCTTTTCAATAAACGTCAATTCATTCTTGAACAACATCATGGAAGCCTTTGCAATATGTTCAAAGGAATTTAGACCTTTTGCAATGGCATCCTTATTGATCCGGATCCATACATCATACCGCTGGTTCAGGTGCATGAAACCCTGGATGTAATTCTGGAAATCATGATTCCGCCTCTCAACAATAGCCTCAAGGTCAGGTTCAACCAGTTCTCCTGCGATGCGGTATATCATAGCCAGTGGATAACGTCCACCCTCTTCCATTTCAGAGAGGTCGGGGCCGATAAGCGTGAATTTACCGTCCTCTATTTCGTCCAGTTCCACAGCATTTACCAGTTCGAACCCTTTAGATTTCGGACCAGCCATTTCAACATACATATCATCCTTACGGACTCTTTCCCCTTCGAACATAGGGGATATTTCAAACGGGAATTCATCTGCCATTGTATATCCTCACGATTTTTTGTATATAGTAGATCATTCTTGTCAGCAATTCATTGCAATATATTATAATTGTGCTACAACTATGTCCAGTGCCTTTAAAAAATCGTCCGGTTTAAGGTTGCCGAAAGATTGCTGGGCATTTGGATGATAGTGCCTGTCAATAGAAATTATCTTGATTTTAGTAAAATTCTTCAGGGTGGACATCAACTGGCTGGCGTAGTAGTACGTATGCCCCAGGAATATGGTTGTATTATACCCACCCTTGCCGTCAAATCCCTTCCAGTCAGGGTCTTTCAGGTATGAGACCAGTGCGTGCAGGTTGACGTAGGTGGCATCAATGCCTTCCTCTTTCAACCGCTTCAAGCTACTTCCTGTTGCAGCTACAGGGATGCCTTTTTCAGCCATGCTCCTGACAGCTTCGATAACACCCTCATCACCAGCCGCTGTCCCCACTATGAGCAGCGGACGCTTCGCCTTTGAAATAAACTTACCTGCCATCTCTGCTTGAACGGGTTTTGCCATCTTTGGTCCGGGAATATTAGCCTTGTCAAAGGGCACCGCATTTTTTGTAGTATCCAGTTCAATAGTTGCCATTATTCGCTCGCCCCCTTGCATAGTCTGGGAACATTTGTGGGCTGGAATGATATATCGACCTTCCTGGCCGGACCTTCAAGTATCTTTTTCTTGTCCCAGTCGATCTTCCATCCATGTTCCTCTTCCAGTATCTTAAGCAGCTCCCCCCTCTTTGCCAGGGGCAGGTCAGCTTCGCCTCTCACATAAATGTGCCAGTCATCAGGCAGCACACCCAGGTACTTCTCGCTCAGTTCGATGTAATGGGTCAGCTTGATCATCCGTCCCAGGTTATTGTCACCGGGCCTGAAACAGAGTTTAGCCAGCAGGGGCATGAGCTCTGCTTTATTTTCTGCTGATATTAACAGATGTTCGGGTGCAGGTTCGACATTATGCTCTGAACCGTCCCTGGCATCCAATATGTTCCACTTATCCTTATCATAAGCCTTGCCCGGGTATGCCCGCCTGTATTTCGGTCCGTGGGGTCCCAACACCACAGGTATACCAAGACGGTTACAGCCTGTACCGATGGAAAGTGCCTTCTGTGTAGATCCACCCCATGCCAGGCCCACGGCTCCTATCCTGTTCATTACATAATCTGCAATCTCTTCAAAGTTGCCGGTAATATCACGCCCGGCAAATATGGCAGCTACCTTGATAGTGGTAGCTGTTATATGGGCGTTTGAAACACATGAACCGGTATTTAGCAGGTTACCTTTGCGGAAACCTCCCCCATATCGCTCATACAGGGTCTTACCCTCGTCATCTTTGAACATGCCAATATCCATGGCACTGCAGCCTGAAGTAACGACAATATAACTCCGCTGCAGCATCTCCTCGGCAATCTCATATACATCGCGGCTGCCGTCGGGATAGTTTGGGCAGCCAATGATAGCTACTACACCGGGTGTGGTCCCGAGTACAAGGTTGACACCCTCTTCCCTGATCTCAGGGTCTCCTACCTGGCCCCGGCCTGTCCTGAGCTTTCCTTTCTCTTCACGGATGACCTTCTGGGACGCTTTCTCTATCACATCCAGTACCGGAATGTTCTTGGGACATTCAACATCGCACCGTCCGCAGCCTATACATTTATCATGCAATTCTTCGAACAATGTAAGGTTGCCTTCTACTGCGGCTTCCATTGCTTTATCAATTTCAAGTCCCTGTGGGCAGCCTATCACACATGCACCGCACTGGGTGCAGCTTGATGCAAGTTTCCTGAACTCATCATCACTGGGCAGGGCAGTAATACCTATTTCCTTACGTATTGGTGCCATCTTCATGACAAGTTTCGGGGCCAGTTCACCGACTTTATCATAGTCGAACAATAAGACACCGGGCTGTTCACCTGATGCGAGGTCACGGATAATGTCATCAATGTCATCTTTACTCCTGTCAGGCAGACCATACATGACCTTATCATTGGTAGCAATGACCGGAATATGAAGTTTACTGGTTTCCCGCATCATATCGGCCCTGATACATTGTTCATCCACAATTATCAGGTCAGGTATACCTGAACGGATGTATTTAAGCTGCTTTGACAAAGACCCCACTACCTTTGCTTTGGGATTGACCCGGGTCATGTCATGTGCCGTGCAGCAAATGGCGGCTAATTCTATCTTGTCAAACAGGTCATGCTCTTCCATATAGTCCATAATATATGTGACAGCGGCCACATTGTGCCCTATACATAAAAGCACTGGTTTGGTGGAATCAATTATACCCATACCCACATCGACCAGTGGAGCATCGGCCTGGCTTTTTGGCATATCAAAGCAGGATATCTGGATAATATCAGATACTTCCATGCCAACATGGTCCACCATACCTGCATGCAGGGCTTTGGATTCAAAATCGATGGCGGCTCCTTCCTGGCCAATATGGGTTGTGGCCAGCAGTTGTGTTATCTGCTCTTCCACATAGTCCAGTACAGGGACGAAATCACCAATGGTCTCCGGTTTAATACCCAATACAGTCTGGGTGACCGGTGCTTTTATGTTAGTGGGCCCCACATCGATAGGATGGTCTGCTCCAAAACGCTCGATAAGATGGTTCAGCAGGTGTCTGCCGTGGCCTGCGTGGGCGGATGCACCTGTTAAGGTCCTGAGCATAGCTTCACGGGCCTGGTGGGCTTCCTGGTTGATGCCGCAAGCACCTTCCTTGTTGCCTGTCAGGTCACACTTGCCGTAGGTGCAGTAACAGCACATATCGCAAATAGGCGAATAAACGGGTTCGTACCGCTTAAGCAGCCTCATGTCCCAATCCCGCAGTCCATGTATATCGGGTGCAGGAGTTGGACCTTTTGCTTTCTCTTTTTCCTCTGCTTTACCAGAAGAAACAACACTCCCTATATTTATCTGGACATTTTCCAGGTTTTCAATGGTGAATTGGCCTTTTTTGATTGCCATCGGGTTAAATTCTCCTTTTAAGATAAGATCATTAATATCATGGTTTAGACAAATGCGCAGTTTTCAACACACGTTAAATACACTTTATTAATCTACGATATAAATTGTTAAATTATATTTACAGGCCGCTTATGTCTATTCCAAATCGGTGTGCACATTTGAATTGTTAATCTCATGATGATTGAGATTGCCAGTTTCAGCCCTAAATTCATCCTATATTATTAAACGCTTCCGCAAACATCACGATTATTAAGCATATACAAAAATTTGAGTATGCAGTCTAAAAGCATATTGCTAATATCACATAAACCAAACTTCACGGACAGGAATGATTTAAATGCTTGTGGCAGGTGTGGATGAAGCTGGAAAAGGGCCGGTATTGGGGCCCATGATTGTGGCAGGAGTAGTTATGGAAGAGGACCGGCTGCCAGAGTTGCTACGATTGGGAGTGAAAGATTCAAAGGTCCTGTCTCCTGTACGGCGGAATTTCCTGTCAGCAAAGATAAAGGAAATTGCTGCAAGTTACCACATACTTGAGGTAAGTGCCGCCCAGATAGATGAAATGCGCAAGATAATGACCATGAACCAGTTAATGGTGGTGACTCATACAAAAGTGCTGCAAAACCTGCAACCTGACCGTGCATATCTGGATGCTGCTGATGTTAAAGAGGAACGGTTCGGGGAGAACGTGAAAAAGCGATATGCGGCCCCCATAGATATTATAGCAAAACACAAGGCAGATGCAACCTACCCAATAGTGGCTGCAGCGTCCATACTTGCCAAGGTCCAAAGGGATCGGATCATAAGGGAGATGGAAAGAAAAATGGGGGTGGCGCTGGGCAGCGGGTACCCTTCTGACCCCAAAACCATAAAATTCCTGGAAGAGTGGATAAAATCACATGAAAGTCTTCCGGATATTGCCAGACATTCATGGAAAACATCAGAAAATCTGCTCGAAAAAATGCGTTGATGATGGAAATTAATAACGCAAATAATAAGTAATAATAAACCATGATAATTTTATCGGGATTTCTCGAGACTTTAGTGAGATGAATATTATGACTGAGAAAACTTATGTTGAACAACCTTGTGGATATTGTGCGGGTACAGGAGAATCGGAAGGAAAACCTTGTATTGCCTGTAATGGCAGTAAAACTTTCATGGTAAGAGAACCTGCAACAGAATGCCAGTTTTGTAAAGGCAGAGGTTATATGATGCTTGGATCATCCTGCAGAACTTGCAAAGGAACAGGCTGGATGGGTATTAAGAAAAATTAACACATATTTCAGTATTATTTTAAATTAATAAGGGTGAAATTCACTCATTTATTGCTTTATCAAAGGGGTAAGGCATTTTTTTTCATTTCGGTACAAGTTTCACATCCTTCACTCTAAAGATTCCCCAGTCTCTTTTCCATGCCGTTTCGGCATCGAGTATATCTATCCTTGATGTGAAAAAGGGTGCGTCCAGCACAAGAGTTTCGTATTCCCCCCCTTCACCACACACATGTATTCGATAGCTACGGTTGAGTTCAAGCAGTTCGTCTATTGCAGCACTGTCAATAACCCTACCCAGCCATTTTTCATCCAGTCCCATGGCAGCTACCTGGACAATCCTGATATCCATGACACTGACCATGTCCCTGAGCAACTGCTCGGGGTCCCGATGCCATAAGGGCTCTACCACTTCAAGCCCCAGGTCATCGCAAATCCGGTGTACCCTGCTGCCCTGGTATACTGACTCGATGGCACCCACAACCACACCGTCCACATCCAGGGGGCCAAGTGCACGTTCAAGGTCTGCAAGTTCCTCTTCCTTCTCTCCACTGCTGGTTTCAACCACAAGTGGGATGCCGCATGTCCTGGATATCATTTCCACCATGTGGATGTTAATGGAATGGAACATATAGGAATCGTCCCGGTCAGGTTTGATGGTCACCAGGTGGGTCACCTCATGTCCGCCAAGTTGGGCAAGGTGGATAGCAAAAATGGAGTCTTTTCCGCCAGAGGTTAATGCTGCCAGTTTCATGCTCTACACATAACGGTAACAAATATAAATATATAGTTTCAGGGCAACTTCTTCCACCATATGAACGAAAGCGAACAAACCGGTGAACTGGTGGACATTCCCAGAATACTCATTGCAGGAGACCGCTCATCCAGCGGTAAGACCACCATCTCCACAGGCCTGATGTCAGTGTTAAGCCGAAGGGGGGTACGTGTCCAACCTTTCAAGGTAGGACTGGATTATATTGACCCCAGTTACCACACCGAGGTCACTGGCCGTCCCAGCCGCAATATAGACGGTCACCTGATGGACCGCAATGCTGTACTTGAAGTATTCCATCACGGTATCAGCTACGATGGAGGTGCTGATATTGCGATTATTGAGGGAGTCAGAGGACTATTCGAGGGTCTGGAAGGTCTTAGCGAGATAGGTAGCACAGCCCAAATTGCCAAGATGCTGGACTGTTCTGTGGTTCTGGTAATTGATGCCCGCAGTATAACACGCAGTGCGGCTGCCGTAGTTATGGGTTACAAGTCTTTTGACCCTGAAGTGAACATAACAGGTGTTATCCTGAACAATATCGGCGGTGTGAGACATGCCCGCAAGGCCAGGGAGGCCATTGAGACATATACGGGCACTCCGGTCATCGGTGAGATACACCGCAACGATTCCATGAATATCAGCATGCGCCATCTTGGCCTTATCCCTGCAATGGAGGGACGGCGCAAGCTGGATGATTTCGACCAGCGGATCAAAGGGATTGCAGATATCATCAGGGAAGGTATTGAGATTGATACAGTGCTTGAAATGGCTAAAAGTGCACCGCCCATGAAGCCGCCAAAGCCAGACATATTCGTACCCGGCCCAAAAGGGAATAATCCTGTTATTGGTGTGGCCCTGGACGAAGCGTTTAATTTTTATTACCGCGACAATCTTGACCTGCTTGAACTGGCAGGAGCAAATCTGGTATTTTTCAGTCCTTTGAATGATGCCCAGCCGCCCGAAATGGACGGGCTGTACATTGGAGGCGGGTACCCCGAACTGTTTGCGCCTGGACTATCAGCCAACGAAAGTATGCGACAGCACATAAAAGAGATGTCCCAGGCCGGAAGGCCGATTTATGCCGAATGCGGCGGTTTGATGTATCTTACCAGTGAAATAATCACAGGGAAAGTGAGGACATCTTCATACCGGACTGCAGATATGCCTGAAGGGGAATATGCAATGGTGGGCGCGCTGCCGGGTAGGACACTGATGGGGCAGAGCCGGGTGGTCAGTTACAGCCGTGGCAGTTTTGTTGAAAGTACACCCATAGGAAGTAATAAGGACACATTTTTGGGTCATGAATTCCACCATTCAGAGATAATTGATCTCCCTGATGATGCCAGGTTCGGGATAAAACTGGAGAGAGGTATTGGGATTAAAGACGGGTACGACGGATTGATGGTTAAGAATACAATGGGAGTCTATTCTCATCTGCATGCGGCATCGTACCGGGAGTTTGCACTCAGGTTTATTGAATCATGTGTGGATTGAATATTGAATAAAAACACAAAAAATCAGTAGTGTGGCTGGTTATTTTCTGCCCTTTCGGTTTGGTGGATTTGGATACTTTTTGCGTAGTTCTTCAACCTTCCGGTCAAGGTCCTCTGCAATCTCTTTCCTAAAATCCCCTGCAAAGAAGTCCACTCGCACAGCCAGGGCTATCTTTGCTGCCAGTAATCGTGCAATCTTACCCCTCTGCCACCAGGGGGCGTCCCTGACAAGAGGATGTTGGAATATTACGCCGTGTTTGGGTGAAGTAGCATTACCCCTGAGATGTTTGAACAGTGCTTTTTCTGCACCTAGTACCTGAATAGTGCTTGATGGCATGTTGGCAAGTTTTTGGACCCCGCCTGCAATACTGATCAATCTGGCACCGATATGGACGCCTGCAGTATCGGATAAATTGGAATAGTTACTCTCCATCTGGGTTTCAATAAATTTTGAAATCTGGTCTTTGTCAGCATAAAGTCCTGCAATATTCGATGCCATGTCCTTGATACTATACGCAAATGCTTTCGGAAGTTCCATTCCAGTTGAGCTTATTGCAAGGGTATGGATGTTCTTATCATCCAAACCACATTGTTCAAAATCATTTCTGGTCCCATGTTTAGATACAAAATGTACGAGCTTTTCGCCTTTTAATCTGATTTCAGGAAAATTCAGGTCATACATTTCTTTCAACCGCTCAGACAATGCATTTGTAATCCTGTCAAGGTCGTCCAATGCTTCAATAGACTGGACAAGTATTGTGTCGTTCGACCTGCTGGCTGCAACCTGCCGAATAGCCAGTTCAGTGTATACCGCATGAAAAAGGGCATCATATTCCTCGTCGGTAGTCACGAACCCACATTCTTTTGCAGCGACTCGCAAGTCTAAGCCTTCCAGATTATTGGACATTAAACTTAATTGAATTTCCTGCAATCTGTCCACAAGGGTTTTGACGTCTTTAGGATATGGGTCACATGCAAGTACGTGTCCATTTTTCACCGTATAAATCCCAAACCATGTTTTTACATGCTGCACTCGTTTATAATATACGAGAAATTATTTAAACTATATGTCGGTTGACACAATATCAAAATCCAGTCAATCCTGTC
>QBUR01000073.1 GCA_013374385.1 Candidatus Methanocomedens sp.
TGGCGAGTATGAATTTATCTCGGCACTCCTGTGAAATCAGTGTCTTTTTATTTTTTAGACACAGATCAACGTACTATTATACCTTTCGGTAGATTGGGCCTTGGGACAAAATTCATTTATCCTGCCTTACGTGGCCAATGCGGTACAATGCCATCTATAATCTCAAGATATCCAATTCTCCTAACATTATGTGCAACATTCTTCAGTCGTGTTTCTGTAACCTTTCGCGCATCAAGTCTTTTCCTCAAATGAGCTCCAAATCTAGCCATCACCATAGAATTAACCGTTTCAGATATCGACCGCATATGATAATGCTCTAACCACTCCTGTGGATCTTCCCATATTGAATAAAGCATGTCACTCCATCCTGCAAATCCCTTACTCCTGAATGTTACATTGCTGCGAGGTAAAAAATAAGGAGTAACACCATTTGTCGATACCAAATCAGTAATCCAGCGACATCCATATATTCCATCTCCGAGTGCATTCATCAAATTGGGATTACACTGAAGAGTTTGTTCAAACACCTCAGGGAACATAGTAGTTTCTCCAATTGAGTGGTCCGGGCTTATTGCCATGCCTGAAATCAACTTATGTTGAACTCCAACTCCCATCACACAATAAGAAAAACCCATTTTGCTAGCCGTGTTTGGTATCGGAAAACAATCGTGATTTTCATTAACACAATCAGATTTTGTTTTCTTCTGATTCTTTTTAGAATTCTGCTTTTGTCTCTTAGCAGCATAATTCTCCTTGTTTGAAGCAGAATATCCAGTACCATCAAACGAATAGGTAACCTCTTTGCCTTCCACGGTTTCGTTGGTTATTTTTACAATTTCATCCAGTATCTCATTTACAGCTTCTCGGTCATAGCCACGTTCTATCGTTTTGTAAGAAAAGTGCTTGTCTATGCCCAATTTTTCTCGAAATAGGTGAAGGAATCCTTCAGCTACTCTATTAGGCGATTCAGTATATGCTTGCAATAATAGTATTTTAGCGATATCAGCCGGATCGATTGGTGGCCTGCCAACACCTTGTTTTTTGGGTGGCGTTCTTTCTTTTATCCGTTTGTCAGCTTCATCAGCAAGATCCCTAAGATTCTCTAAGTAGTTGGCAAACTCCTTGATCTGAGCATGGTCATACAGATTCCAGTTGGTAGGGGGACTTTCCCGGCTATTGTAGTCGAATTCGCCATCACGAACCTGCTTTATGAGTGTTCTAAGTTCTTCAGTGCGAGATTTTGCGGGCATAATATAATATAGACCGTTAAATATAAATACTTATGGGTGTATACACCCATATAATGAAGGGAATACTAATTGCATTCACAGTGCATACTGGCAAAGACAGAACTAAAGCAAGTGCATTCGCAAAAGCATTTTATGGACAAGAAACAAGTTCTCATCATGGAAAATACAGATCCAGTAGACATGGTTTATTGGATGAAATCGCATACAATAAACTCATACGTGGGGTAATTATTATTCAAATGAAGGATGAAAAGAGAGTATTAAAATTTTTAAACGAACATTCTGCTAAATATTACACTCGTGTAGTTGAGCTAAAAGAGGAAGATTGTAAAGCAATGGAGTTGCTGATTTGATAATTTTGTCCCAAGGCCGGCATTTAGGATGACGGAATAATCAACTTATCCGGAAGTCATGTAGTAATAATATTGGAAATAGAACACTTTTCCAGATATTGTCACAAAAATTCACCCCAGCGCCCCTATCTGCGTACCCCTGACCAATTTGCGGTACTGTTTACTGACTCGAATGGTTTCGTCCATATTATCCTGCGTCACCCATACCGCATGTGGGAACTCCGAACCGGTGAATGCCTGCCTGAAAGCATTATAGATGCTGTCATCCACATCACCCTGACCGTGCAGCGCTTTGACGGCAGGCCAGCCCCAATCAGAGACAAGTGCCTCAATCGCCTCTATCCCACTTCTTTCGAATACATCCACCAGCAGTGCTGTCACCATGCAGTTTCCTGACATCACAGCCACATTGCAGTTGGATATGGCATATTCATTACCGTTGAAGGACAGTGCCAGCCCACCCGCATCTTTAGTGTTTTTCAACATCTTCCAGTCAGTGATGCTGTCACCAATGGTGGCTGAGCACTCCAGCCCCAATCCTTCCTTATCGAGTGCCGTGACCACAGCATCATATTTCCGGGTGCCTCCCACCGGCCTGACATCCTTCAACATCTTTGCATAGCCTGTGGACGGCAGCTCATCCCAGAAGAAATTGTCCAGCTGTTGCAGCGCTCCTACAACAGCGTCATCCATCTCACCGGGGTCGGTGTTCATATCAATATCCAGTTCAGGCATGGACAGTATGGTATCGGCCATCTGTCGAACCAGTTCTTTATCCGAATCTGATGTGTCCATTGCATAATCATCTATGGGGAACCACGTGCAGTAGGTATTTTCAACCAGTATACCTGCCAGATACGTGGAATAATGCACATACTGGTGGTAACTGGTACTGATGATATTCAAAGTATAATGGCTCCTCAGCATCTCGATCGCTTTGATGGAGCCTGCAATGAAATTGGCATTGTACTTTGCTTTTGCAGTGAGAAAGTCATCATCCAGGCCAAATGCTATCAGGAAGGGAGCTATCAAGGCAAGGGTATTTCCCGGTTCATAGTCCTGTTTCTTTTCCACATATGCCAGGTAATCGTCATAGGCACTGATGGTCGCAAATAGACGCTCACCACTCTCAATCCCTTGCCGCATGATGTCAAAGGCATGGTCTGCAGTGACCCAGGGTCCTTCCCAGTCTGAATTTATCATCCAAATCCCATGTTAAAATCTTAACAAACAATAGATGTCTATAGTCACACAAATTGATTGCGATATGATCTGTATCAGAACAATTCAAATATGCTGATACCTGTTAGCATGAGTATGGTCACCACCACTCCAGCTATCAGTACGCCGGCGAGGATAGCAGGTAAGGCGTGCCTGAACTTAATACCGAATACGAATGCTGCGGCGCACCCGGTCCATGCACCTGTGACCGGCAGGGGGATTGCTACAAAAATAGTCAGTGCCATTGTCCCGTATTTCTCGAACCTTTCACTGTGGTTATGGTGTGTCCTTGTGAACAGCCATGTGAAGAATATATCAAAAATCCTCCAGCGCCTCAGGAAATCCGACACCGGCTCAAGGAACAATAACAGCGGGATAACGGGAATCATATTGCCGATAACGGCCAGGATATATGCTTCAGGGACAGACATGCCGTATCCACCCATATTGGTTGGGGTCAATGCCACAGGTATGGCACCCCTGAGCTCAGAAATGGGGAGCATGCCGATGATAACGATCGAAAGCCAGTGTGGTATCGTGGAGAGGAAACTGGCGGTCGCAACACTCATTGTTGTGGCTTTAGTGATCATTTCCCTTTCCGGCCAGTACGAAATAAGCAAGCAGTGCTTCTAACTGTATACGCTCATTAGCGCCTTCGGTTAACCTGAAATCTATCTCGCCGATACGGTCCATCAATTTTACTTTCAGGATATCAGGGATGGTCTTGTCGAACATTGTCCTGTGCAGCTGGACGATTATGTCCTCGCCTGAAAGGCCCTGGTTGATGAGCAGGCTATCCAGTTGTTTGCGGGCACCAAGGAAATCCCCGGCCAGTGACAGGTCAATGAGTTCACCGATCTCTTCGGGCCTGGCCGTGGCAGTTATCTGGTAGATGGCATCCATATCAACCTTCTTTTCCAGCAACCCGGCAGCTTGGAGTGAATTTATGGCTTTTCGCATATCTCCCTGTGATACATATTTAATGGCTTCCATTCCTTCATCAGTGATTTCAAGTCCTTCTTCTTTGGCAATGTAGGCCACGCGCTGCTGGATGGCTTCCTGGGAGATGGGGGAGAACCTGTACACTGCACATCTGGACTGGATTGGTTCTATTATCTTGGATGAGTAGTTGCATGAAAGGATGAAACGGCAGGTATGGGTGTATTTTTCCATAGTCCGCCGCAGTGCGCTCTGTGCATCTGAGGTCAGGGCATCTGCTTCATCCAGGAATATTATTTTGAAATCGGCTTCACCAAGTGGTGAGGTCCGGGCAAAGTTCTTTATTTTGGTTCGCACCACATCAATACCCCTTTCATCACTGGCATTGAGTTCAGTGAAGTTATTGGTCCAGGTCTCACCGAACAGTTCCTTGGCGATGGAGATGGCAGAAGCCGTTTTACCCACGCCGGGCGGGCCCGAGAACATAAGGTGGGGCAGGTTGCCTGATTTTACGTATGACAGTAGGCGTTTTATGACCTGATCCTGCCCGACTATATCTTTCAGGCTGAAGGGGCGGTATTTTTCAATCCAGATCTGTTCTTTTATTGT
The DNA here is from genome assembly GCA_013374385.1 of Candidatus Methanocomedens sp. Taxonomy (GTDB): domain Archaea; phylum Halobacteriota; class Methanosarcinia; order Methanosarcinales; family Methanocomedenaceae; genus Methanocomedens_B. Next base: position 4,373 of record QBUR01000073.1, read on the forward strand.
GACGACCTCCTTGTCGGATGGAAG
>QBUR01000072.1 GCA_013374385.1 Candidatus Methanocomedens sp.
TTGTTTCTGGATTATTTAAAATTTCAATTGAATCAATTAAAACGCCAAAATCTTCCCGTTTAACCATTGTTTTTTCGATTGCCTTGAGCTCTTGGTGAACATCTTTAATTGTGATTGTTTGAGTCATATTAATAAATTGGGTTTTCGTCCTTATATTTATTACCTAGATTCTAATTGTAAAAAATTTGGTGTTAAGATAAATTTGAAAATCATCACAAAATAAAACCACAGAGAAACGCAGAGGTACGCGGAGGAACAGGAAAAGCAAATAGAACCGTAAATATCTGAATAATCTCTCTGCGTACCTCTGCGCCCTCTGCGGTTTAACCGGCTCAATCGAAAGAATAAATATGAATCAACACAACAAAAAATCATTTATACATTTAGACCCTGCAATTCAAATCCATTTTAACTTGTCGACCCCTTTACATTAGAATACTACCGATTCTACAGCCATCGACAACCGTTAAGTATTCACCCACCTATTTAACCTTGAAAAATTCTAGAGGCGATACACATTAACCTACGATTTCTTGGAGGCGCCGGGGAAGTCGGCCGCTCGGCTGTGGTGGTGGACGACAATATCCTGCTCGACTACGGCATGAAACCTGCAGAACCGCCCCAGTATCCTGTAGGCGGCGTGCAGCCCGACTCGGTCATCGTGTCCCACGGTCACCTGGACCACTGCGGTGTCGTTCCCAACCTGATGGATATGAAACCGGACATATTCATGACCCCGGTGACAAAAGACCTAGCGGTACTCCTGGCAAAGGACACTATGAAGATAGCACGGATAAAGGGACAGGTGCTGCCATTCATAATAGAGGATGTCAGGGACTTTGAGACACATACCAATACCGTGGACTACGGCAAGTCCTTTGATGCTTCAGGATATGAAGGCACCCTTTATGATACCGGACACATCCCAGGCTCGTCATCAATATATCTTGAAAATAAAAGCGGCAGTCTGGTATATACAGGGGACGTGGACGACCGTGACACAAACCTGCTCGCACCGGCAGAGAAATTGCCTGCCGCCGACATTGCAATTGTCGAGAGTACATATTACGGCACTGAACACAATCCCAGACCGAAACTGGAGGCAGATTTTGTAGACTCCATCAAGGCTACCGTTGACAATGGCGGATGGGCAATAATACCGGCCTTTGCTATCGGGCGAACCCAGGAAGTGCTCATGATACTGGAGAAACACGGAATTAGGTCATGGGTGGACGGTATGGGTAAAGAAGTGTATAAAATATTCAAACGGCATCCTGATTACCTGAAAGACCCTGGCGGGCTTGATAAGGCCTTCAAGTTTGCTAGTCCTGTGGATGGCAGGGTTAGGAGAAATGTACTGGACGAACCCGGAGTTGTCGTGACCACCGCCGGTATGTTGAACGGCGGCCCGGCACTGTATTATCTGAAACACTTATATAACGACCCCATGTCAAAGATCCTGCTGACAGGATACCAGGTAGAAGGAACCAATGGACGCATGGCACTTGAGCGGGGGCATTATGAAGATAAAGGAAGGACTATCCACCTTATTGCAGAACTGGAATTGTATGATTTCTCGGCACACAGCGGCGATTCCGGATTGAAAGAGATGGTACGGAACCAGGTGGATGGAGGATGCCAGCTGGTAATTTGCGTACACGGCGACAGGACATCCGAGTTCGCAGCATGGATAAATGATAACCTGGAAGTCAAAGCAATTGCACCCGACGTCGGTGACCAGATTTATATTTAATCATGCCTGTACCTATGGATATGAACATTGTTATACTGCGCCTCGGCCACCGTCCCGAACGGGACCAGCGTGTCACCACCCACGTAGGACTTACCGCAAGGGCTCTGGGTGCCAGTGGAATGCTGCTTGCGTCAAATGATAAAGGAGTGATTATCAGCCTGAACGAAGTTGCCGGTCGTTGGGGTGGCAGCTTCTTTGCCAGGATTGTGGATTCATGGAAACAGGAGGTTCGCAGCTGGAAAGAGGGGGGGGGCCGTGTTGTTCACCTGACCATGTACGGGCAGAACCTGCCGGATGTTATAGATGATATTTCAAAGGAAGAATCCTTAATGGTAGTGGTAGGTGCAGAAAAGGTGCCGCCTGATATCTACCAGGCTGCGGACTGGAACGTGGCCGTTGGCAGCCAGCCCCATTCAGAGATTGCGGCACTGGCAGTGTTCATGGACCGTGTGAACGCTGCAAGAGGTACTGAACCCCTGACACAGGAATTCCCGGGCGGCAAACTTAAGATAGTACCTCATGACCAGGGAAAGGTCGTCAAAGAGGTATAGATCATGGCGCAGCGGGCTCTCAAAAGGTTTCCATCCCATGGGGAATACAACTCACTCTGGTACTGGAAAAAAGTGATATCACCGGCCAGACTTGCCTTTAATTACATTCTCATGGTCCTTGCACGTTTCTCGCCATCGCTCCCCCTTAAACTCTGGCTGTACCGCCGCATGGGTATCAGGATCGGAAATAATGTATCCATAGCTTTGGAAGTTACCATGGACGTTTTCTTTCCTCAACTTATCGAGATTGGCGACAACACTATCATAGGCTACAATTCCACCATCCTGTGCCATGAGTTCCTGATAAAAGAATATGTGACCGGTCCTGTGGTCATTGGTAGGGACGTGATGGTAGGTGCCAATACCACTATACTGCCTGGAGTGCAAATCGCTGATGGTTCAGTGGTATCTGCCCATTCCCTTGTGAATACAAATATTGAGGGTTTTTCAGGTGGAGTACCTGCACGTCCCCTGAAGCGCACTTGAAATCGGGAACTACAAGATTATAGTAGATGGAACCAGGGGATATTATGGAATTCAAAGATTTTTTCCACCGATTCAAGGCTGAACCAATTACAAGATACCTTTTATTGTTGTCATCCATCATTGGTACTGGTTTTGGTTTTTACTATTATGAATGGCAGTTGCGGATAACGCCAGTGTACTACTGGCCACTTGTGCCTGACAGCCCGTCTTTTACATTGATGTACGTGCTGGTACTGGCAGCTTATTCAATGGGGAGACGCAGCAACCTATTCGATACCTTCACCTTTATTGGGCTTAACAAAGTAGGCATCTGGTCACTTTTCGTACTGTTGTATGATTTTGATTATTATTTTTCCCCGCAGACCTGGAAGTTCAGGTCTGTGCTGTTCCTGTTACACATCGGTATGATACTATGTGCCTTCACCCTGCTCAAGGATATGAAATGGCCCGGCATCGGACGTATGGGATTATTGCTTGCTGTCTTTGTGGTGCTGGATTTTTTCGACTATATTGTAGGAACTCATCCGTACCTGCATACTCCCAATGTAGACGTGGTCGGTTGGGTTGCTCTGGCGCTTACCCTGGGGTGTTGGGGTATGGTTTGGGTGGTACGGAATAAAATTGATTGAACCGGTATGGGTACCATCTGGTCTGTATAGCCCGTATTTTCCGTAAGATGCGTATGAAGTAATTACACGCCCTTTTCATTTTTGGTAGCCAGTAGTTCTTCGCCCAGCATTACGTTATCCACTTTATAGGCTATCAATGAAAAACACAGTAGCACAAATGCAACCAAATTGACCAGCATGGGAACGAGGATTGCACTGCCTGTCATACCGCCGCCGCCCGGGCCCAGTACTGTGGGGTGGGTTGTGGTGGCAGACCAGATGCGGATACTCATGAAACTTATGGGCACGCTGATAAAACCGATAACTCCAAAGACGGCACACAGGCGTGCCCGTTTCTCAGGAGAGTCTACAGCCTGCCGAATCATCAGGTAAGCGATATAAATAAAGAATAGCACCAGCGAAGTATTGAGCCTCACGTCTCCAGGTGGCCAGTAGTGTCCCCATGCCGCCTTGGCCCATATGGAACCGGAGATGAGGGTCAGCCCTCCAAACAGTACTCCTACTTCAGCCGACGCAGCAGCTTTAATGTCCCATTCCTGCTTGCCTTTTTGAAGGTAGAGTATGCTGAAAATAAATACCAGCAGGAATGCCAGATATGCGGTTAGTGCAATAGCGATATGGAAGTATGCAATATGGAAACTAAATACATAATTTGTCCACTGGGCATCTGTGGATATAAATTGTACCTGCCCTTCAGAATCAGTATAAGTACCACGCTCACCCGGGTTTATGGGCACGGGCGCATAGAAGAGAATGATACAGATGGCTGCAATCATTACAAGAATAGTGGTCGCATACAGATATTTTTTGTATTTAGTATTTTTCATAATTGTTTTGTAACAAAATATGGTCGTTCCAGAACATATTATTTGCTGTTCGGAACATTTTCCGAGAATTAT
>QBUR01000071.1 GCA_013374385.1 Candidatus Methanocomedens sp.
ATAATTGTAGTGGAGACAGTGCATCAATTTAACAGAAGTGCGGGACTTTTCCGACAATCTCTTATTGTACCCAGAGCACCGTATAAAAATCAAAATTGAGATGGACAAAATAATTATAAAGTTGCCCTCGTTCTTGGCACTTGAGTTATTTCGTTCTGCTATTATCCCTCAAAATGAAGATGAGGCTTTTCCTGTGAGGTTAGATGGTAAGGATATCGGATTATTCCGTGTGATTGACCTGAGATATCCTCTAAGCTCAGGCACAGACGAATTAATTAGCATGACATTCACACGTATGGGTGAGGGTTGATTATACCGACGGCGTATAAGACAGCATAAAAGGTTCGTGCTTTACGGCACTCACTCAAATTTTTGATTCGCAAAAACTTCTTTTACCCGCAAACCGTTAGACGACGTGGGAAAAAAAAGGTATTTTTACGGTATATCTCAGAATAGATAGAGAAACACTGCGTTTTTGCAGTTCAATCACGAGTTTGGTCCGAAGGTAGAGATATGGCGGAATACGGAGAATGGAATCGTAAAGGGGCAACCCTCAGCGACGTAACGGCCCAAAAAGAATATGGAGTGAGTCGGGACTTCATTGTGAAGGGCATCAGAGCCGGCAAACTGGAATACCGAGAAGGGGCGATATGGGGTAATCCTTATCTCAGGATATTGAGAAGTCAGCTTGAGCAATATATTGTTGAGGAGCTTGGCGCAGACCACTTGTCAAGCAGCAAGAACCGAACAGAGTTACGCAAAATTAAAAAAGAAATGGCTGACCTGAAAAAGAGACTGGATGAGCTTCAGGCTCGAAGATCGGAAATCGAGAAAACGATTAGGAAATAGCAGATCGAACCAGCCCTTCCAGCATACTGCACTGCCGTTGAAGGGTAGCGTTAGCATGATAATCTATGCTATGCCTCCATTTTGATTAAAGATAGTATCCCATGTCGTCTAACAGGCAGGTATCTGGTTCTGGCTTAAACCTTATCCAAATCGGTTTCGGCAACTTCAAATACACTCAAGACTTTATATGAAATACGTGTTCCATCACCCCTTCCTCCTCTCACTGTCATTAGGAAGCTGTGCGCCCGCCCTAGCCAAAACACTGCTACATATGGTGTGCGGATGTTCTGCGATGCGGGCGGCGGCCTCGGGTATTGGTGGGGGCTCAGTTATAGCTGTTGAAATATAATTTGTATGAAATAATGCGCCGCAAAGAACGCAAAGCTAAACCAAGAAAATCCTTTGCGATCTTCGCGCCCTTTGCGGTGAAATTTAATGGATTCCAGCCCCTCCCGCTCGACCCCACAGCCTTCGCCGGGGTGCTCTATCTTCGGGCGGCGGAATGTTGCATTGTTTTCAGTTCGAGCGATCCACCTAGTGTCAAGTCAACATCAAAGTGTCAGATTATAATGTGTATTGATAGCGTATTTGGATACATTATAGGGTTGACTTGACACTAGGAAAAATCAAAATAATCTTCAGGAATGAATATGGCCCCGCCGTTCTCAGATATTAACGGATGGTATATTTCCAGTTCTTTGCAATAAACTTCAAGTTCTGCCCTGGTCTTGCTGGTGCAAAACACCAGTGGAATGTTCCTTTTGCGTATCAGGTCAAGGGCTGGCAGGGCGGCTTCGTATGAATAGGTGTCATGGTCTATCAGCGTGCCGTCCATGTCTGTGTATATGACGTATTCAGGCTTAGGCATCTTAATACTCCATTATAGTGAAGGTGGCAGGTATATTAAATTTTACTACAAGTCAGGAGTTCAAGAATAAGGGTGCACTGTTCTCCAGCATATGGAGGATTTAAGGTTATACCTATTCTGTACGGCCCCGTCTCTTATAGTAATACAGTCCCATTGCACCTGCAATCACAAGCACCACTAACATATACGTGCTGTTTCCCACCTTTTCGCTAAAGGGTATATCCTCATAGACCTTAACAGGGGCCTTCATGACATCCGATATCTGGATATCGCCCCGTTCATCACGGAATTTCACTTCAGTATTGATTCCATAGGTCTTGGGGAGTGCATTTCCATCTACTTTTATCCTGTACTTTGCCTGATATGAATCTCCAGGTGCCAGTGTGCCTATGTATGCCTGGTCATCAGTGGTGCTGAATGGGTCAACCACACTGATACGGCCCACCACATCCTCTGCAGTCTTATCCCCTACATTTTTATAGGTTATGTAGAGCACAGTCTGGTCACCGGGTTTTGTATTGGCAATGACATCCTCTACCTCAAAAGATGCCTTAGGTTTCACTATTATCGTCACAGGTAGAGTCTGGTTCTTGGTAATGTACCAGTAATCATACTCCTGGTCAGGGTAGCCATCTACTTTGACATCGTACTGGTACTGGTATGTCAGGTTCAATGTAAATTCGTAGGTACCTGAAGGGGCATTATCAAAAATCTCAATATCGAACTCCATAGGTACGGAAACCTCACCTTCTCGCAGTGACCCGCCCTGCTGAACCCCACTCAGGATTTTTACAGGTGCATCATTATCATTTTCCAGTGTTCCCCTGATATTCAGGGCAGTGGTTACATCATACTCTTTGTCCAGTTCGGTTTGGGCATCTATTATTTCATCGGCATTGGAAGGAGTTTCTTCGGTCTTGAATCCAAAGACAAGTCCATCATTCATCAACTGGATGAACAAAGTTGCCGAATCACCCGCGTCATATTCGTTATCACCAACTAACGATGCTGATAACCCAGGCTCACCTATCACGTCATAATAATCTGTTGTGAACTCCCAGATATTTGCAGGAATAGACTCAGAGGTTGCGTGGGTGAGTGCTGCGAATATCAGCACCATTGTAAACAATACAAGTAAAATCTTTTTCATATTCATGACTAATACCATTGCAAATCCTTGATGAAAATTTCAAATCCTCTTTTTGTTCACGATATATTGACACCTTCCAGTTACTTCAATGATTCTTTGTGTTACCTCATAGATATAATATTTATGAAAACATGTAGGGGGTTAACATGAAATATGAAACTGAGTCCGGTTCATTCTACAACTACCTGGGCACCGGCTGCAAATTATGCAGGGAGGGGGCAAAAATGGTACTGTTCGTAACTGGATTGTGCCATCGTGACTGTTTCTACTGCCCGGTATCAGAGGAAAAGCAACAAAACGATGTAACCTTTGCCAATGAGAGGCCAGTGTTGTCAGACCAGGATATACTCTGTGAAGCACACAGCATGCAAGCCCTGGGCACAGGGATAACCGGAGGCGAACCACTGTTAGTGCTGGAGCGGGTGCTGGGATACATCAGGCTGCTGAAAGATGAATTCGGACCTGAACACCACATACATCTCTACACTGCCAGTACCCCTATCAGGGAAATACTGGAACAACTCCACTCAGCCGGACTTGACGAGATACGTTTCCATCCTGACATGGATACCTGGGACCGACTTGATTGTAGCGACCTTGCCGCATCCATTGAAGAGGCTAAAACAGTGGGTCTGGATGTGGGTATTGAGATTCCTTCCCTCCCCGGGGCGCAGCAAGTGGCTGATTTTGCCCTGGAACATAGCATATTCCTTAACCTTAACGAATTGGAGTTCTCCCACACCAATTCACAGGCAATGAAACAACATGGATTTTCCACCCTAAACGATGATGGCTGTGCCGTTGCGGGCAGCAGGGAAACAGCAGAGGCCATCATGGAAAGGTGCGCTGGGTTGCATGCGAATTTTTGTTCATCCAGTTTCAAGGACGGAGTACAATTACGCAAAAGACTGCTTCGCACCGCCCAAACCACGGCCCGTGAATTTGATGAGGTCACCCTTGATGGTACTTTGCTATATGGAGTAGTGGAAGGAGAGGTTGGAGGCATCATCGGTCTTTTGGAGCAGTTGGATGTGCCCGGAAACCTGTATGAATGTACCCGGGGCAGGCTAGAACTTGGGTGGTGGGTGCTTGAGGATATTGCAGATGAACACTTCGTCGCGGTCGTAGCCTATGGCCGTCAGGATCTTCGTCAGCAACTGCCCGCTGCGGCCCACGAAGGGTTCGCCCTGCAGGTCTTCGTCCCGGCCCGGCGCTTCGCCGACAAAAACCACATCAGCCTGGGGGTTACCACTGCCAAAGACCGTTGTACTGCGCCCCTTATTCAACTCACAAGCGGTGCAAGGCATGACCTCGGCTCGCAGGGCCGCCATTGCAGCAGTGGCGTCGCCGTGTTCTGCCATCAGTGGCTCCACG
>QBUR01000070.1 GCA_013374385.1 Candidatus Methanocomedens sp.
GAATGTCGATAACTCTCAAATCTGCTTGGATAACGTTTCTGTTCTAGACTCCGGCTTTGCCGGAGAGGAGTTCAAAAGATGAGATTGACACCCTGGATGAAAAAGAAGAAATGGTACATCTTACTTTCAGACCGTCTAATAAGGACATAATGATACTGGCAAATAAGTGTTCAAATCTCAAGGCCATCCACATTGCAGGTTCTTTCATGAAAACGGTGTCAGAATCGACCAGAATGTTCCTTGAAATGAAAAATATATCCCTGCTTGAAGGAGATGTATGGGGGCACCGGAAGGATATCAATGAATACTATGAAGTTAATCCGGCATTTTTTGATAAGGTAAAAACAATGCGTAGTGAGGGGTTATCAGACGAGAAGATAGTTGATAAACTACAAAATGAAAGTCGGCTTGATAAGGATTTTATCATATTTTTGATACAATAACACCTTATCCCCATTTTTTATGGTAAGTTACCTTCGCCACTAAGCTCATGCTGGCGCTCAATACTCATCTTTATGAGTACCTTAAAGATATTTTTTACTTCTCCAGCATCAAGTCCAGATTCAGTGGCGATATTGGTAACCCTTTCCATGACCGCCTGATTCTGTGATTCGTCATTAATGGGTTTGCTGTCATGTTTTTTTGCTTCAAGGACGTCTTTTGCAAGATTGGTCCTTTTTTCAATTAATTTAATTATATCTTCATCGATGACTTTGATTTCATTCCTGATTTGTGAGAGTTTTTTCATTGCCGACCACTACCTTCCTATCTGGGCACCATTATTATTTACTTTTGTCCTTATGACCCTTCCATCAAGTACCGACCAGGCATCTGCCACGCAGTCAGCCGTCTCCCCATGTGCAAGCGCCGTATACGCCGGTCCCGTACCCGAAAGACTGGTACCTTCAACACCTGCTTCCAGTGCCATCAGCATTGGTCCAGTATCAAAACCAAGGGCACTACAGTACAGAAAACCATTAAGTGTCATCGCCTTTTCATATTTCCCTTCAATACACAGTTCATAAGCCATATCCACCCAGGGTGCCACAAGTCTGGACTGTTTCACATCTGTCTTTGAACTGTACGCTTTTTTCATGGGCGCATAGATTATTACTTCAGATTCCATCACGTTTCTGGATATTAGGGATAATTCCCTGTTATCTGTAACTACCACGCCTCCCAACACCGAGGCAGCAGCATCATCAAAGGCGCCTGTAATGGTAACCCTTGCATCTTTGGCAGCTTGTACTCCCAAAAGGGCCGCATCCAATGGTTCCATCTTTTCACCAATAGCATCAAGGGCTGCCAGCACAGATGCATTGGCAGCAGCGCTGCTGCTTTTAAGTCCCGAAGCAATAGGGACATCGCTTTTAGTCTTAACCGTAGCGCCTTCCTGGCAATTAAATTTCTCAAATACCAGTTGAACACACCGCTCAATGAGTTTGGGGTTCCCGCCACCTTTAATGGTGCCTTTTATTCTGTCACTATTGTTCAATTGCACTTCTGCACTGGTCTGAAGGTCGATACCGAAGGCTGAGCCTTTCCATGTGGCAATAGCATTGATTATTGTTCCTGCACCTAGAGCTGTGGCATATCCTGTTGAAGTCATAATTGTGTCACGGTTCTAGTATGATCGTAGTATAACTTATAAATGGTTAAATGGAATCACTGCCTTCTATGTTTGCGAATTTTTCATAGACCGGACAGTTTATGTAATTATCGCTGTTTGAACAATAGGTATCTAACTCATCGGGTTTTGGCTTTATGGAACTTCGGGTCCAGTTTGCACCAGACACCTGAGATGTATGGGCATCCTTGTGTCAATTAATTCACCTCTTATGGAACGGATTGTTTAGATATTATTAAGCGTATAGTATATTCGTATTGTATATGCTTACGTTATATGCATAAAGTTATATTCGCATAAAATATGCATATTATATATAAATCTCAACCAAATTGATATCTAATCAACATTGCATTTTTCAACCAACCCGGACCCGTATTCCATTAATTCCCTGACGCGGTCCAGAGATTTCGATTCTGCATATATCCTAATAATAGGTTCTGTACCGCTGGGCCTGATAAGTATCCATCCGTCAGGATACCAGACTTTGAGCCCATCAGTATTATCCACGTCCTGATCCTGTTCCTTCAGAGCACTTGCCACCTTTTTGACCACATCGTCTAGGTTACTGCACCGTATCTTGGTCTTTATGTTATGATACACAGGCAATCCATTCTTCAGTTCAGAAAGTTTCCTGCCGCCGGCAAGTATCTCCAGCATTCTGGCTGCGGTCATTGCACCATCACGGCAATACTGGAATTCAGGAAATATCAGGCCGCCATTACCCTCTCCGCCGAACACGGCCCCGGTATCTATCATCTTACGTGCCACATCAATACTGCCCACAGCAGTCCAGATAAGTTCGCTGCCCATGGATTCGGTCACGTCCCTGATTCGCAGGGAAGAACTGACCGGGGTGACCACTTTGCCTTTTTTATGGCTTAGCACATGCCCTGCCATAATAGCAAGCAGGTCTTCTTCGTCAAGGAACTCTCCCATTTCATCCACGAAAGCCACTCTGTCGGCATCCCCGTCATGAGCGACACCCAGATCTGCACCCGAAGCTTTGACCATGTTCATAAGGTCAGTCAACGCTTCCTTAGTGGGTTCAGGTGCCCTGCCCGGAAATGTGCCATCGGGTTGGGCATTGAGCGTAATGACTTTGCACCCCAGCTGCCGCAGTAACAGGGGGCTCACTCCACAACTGGCACCGCAACCCGGGTCAACCACAACTGTAAGTCCTGCATTGCGGATTAAATCCACATCCACCAGTGATGTAATGCCGTCCATATATGTCCTGATAGCAGTGGAATCCCGGGAAAAACTGCCGGTCTGGTCCCATTCTGCTGCATGGAATTGTTGTGAGAAATAGATATCTTCCACTTCTGCCTCGCCACTGCGGGAGAACTCTGTACCATCTCCTGCAACGATCTTTAACCCGTTATATTCCCTGGGATTGTGGGAGGCGGTTATCATCACGCCGGCATCCGCATGGCTGCGCACATAATACTGTAGTGCAGGAACGGGTAGCACTCCAACCTCCGTAACTTCCAGTCCAGTGGATAGCAGTCCTGCTATTGCTGCGCTCTTTAGCATATCACCCGAGATGCGTGTATCCCTACCCACTGCTACCCGTAGTCCCGAATTGTGCTGCTGCATGTAGGTGCCAAGGCTCTTCCCCAACACCAGGGCCATATCAGTGGTCATTTCCTTGTTAGCGATTCCTCGAACACCATTTGTACCGAATAATTTCATGTTTCTATCACATCTCCAAAAAGAGGTTTCAGACTGAATAAATGTTTTTGCCTGTGTAAAATCGTCTTTGCGATGGTTTTCATGTATGTTCCTATGGAAGTTTGATTTATTAGACTTTGTGTTTTATTAAGGTGGAATGACATCTCTTAAATGAATGAGGCACAAAACGGCTACCATGGGTCAACCCTGTGAAATCATTTACGATAAGTCACATTGGGAACTGCTAAAGACATTCAGGGAACAGGCAGCTAGTGTACTATATGCATTGGAACGCGCCGGGTTTGAGTGTTTTGTATACGGCAGCCTTGCCAGGGGTGACGTATCAACCGGCAGTGACATTGATATTATTATTCCCCTGGTAGTCCAATCCTTTAGAGTGGAACTGGCACTGGATGATATAGGGATTACGAGTCGTAAACTAGTGCAGGCTACACCTGGCGCCCTGGTCAAGGCACATATACACCTTCCCCAAAAGGCAATGGTTACATTCCCTTTGATACAGCCTACTGAGAGGGAACTGGATTTTTATGCCTTTGGAGGTATGATTGGGGTCGAGGGCCTGGAAGATGTCATCAACAATCGCGTGGCGGGCGTGGATAAACGGTTGATGTTGATTGAGCCCACAGCTGAAGGTCATGCAGAGACACCATTATCAGACATTTCGCCGGGTTTAGCGGCAAAAAAGATTGGAGTAGGGCAGGGAATCGTGGATGAGAGGATACGGGTGCTGCAAAGGCGGGCAAAGGTAGGTACTACAGGTGTGTATCTTAACAGACCACTGGCTCAGGATGAGGGTTTTGAAGCTGTGCTTGAGCAAATCACTGCTTCGGATTCACTGGTGGACACTTCCACGACAACTGGGCCAATGACAGCTTTCGACGCGTCGTGCTGAATGGAATCCTCTGGATCGCCAAAGTC
>QBUR01000069.1 GCA_013374385.1 Candidatus Methanocomedens sp.
TACGATACCTTTAAATAGTATTGTTTTCCTTTATATAATACTTTCATAGAGGTGCATATTTGAAAACATTAGGAACTGTACTACACACTTCTAGCCATAAAAACCTGATTGTCAGAGGGGATGAAAACAAGAAGACATTGTTACCCAGGATGAACAATGTGGTCTTCAACCGTAAAATGAAAAAGCTCGGTAAGGTTAATGACGTGTTCGGTCCGGTCGATCATCCTTATTTTTCAGTTAGACTATACCAAAATGTGGCTAACGAGGAACTTCTAAACCTGAAGCATAAGCACGTTTATGTGAAATAGCTGTAGTAAATACAGCCGGGTTAGTAGCGATACATTTGACAGAGATTTGTAAATTATAATCAGAACAATAATTTTTATTGAGGGAATGAGATAAAATGCCAGAATTAGAGAAAGAGAAAGAGGTTGAAAAACCCCAGAGAAGTAAGCTCCGTGAAAAGATACGAAAGGAAAAAGAGAAAGTCGGTTCGTTTGAAAAGCCTAAGGTAGAATGCCCTGAGTGCGGCAGCCGCAGCCTTGTGCAGGACTATGAACGGGCAGAACTGGTATGTAACGAATGCGGTTTGGTAGTGGATTCTGAGTTCATTGACCAGGGGCCGGAATGGAGAGCATTTGACCATGACCAGCGTATGAAGAGGAGCCGGGTAGGGGCGCCTATGACCTATACTATTCACGATAAGGGCCTGTCTACAATGATAGACTGGCGTAACCGTGATTCCTATGGTAAATCCATTTCATCCAAGAGCAGAGCCCAGTTGTACCGATTGCGTAAATGGCAGCGCCGGATAAGGGTCAGCAATGCTACTGAACGAAACCTGGCTTTTGCACTGTCAGAACTTGACAGGATGGCCAGTGCCCTGGGTTTGTCCAGGAATGTGAGGGAAACCGCAGCTGTTGTGTACCGTAAGGCTGTGGATAAGAACCTGATAAGGGGCCGCAGTATTGAAGGTGTGGCTGCTTCTGCGCTGTATGCGGCTTGCCGCCAGTGTAGTGTGCCACGGACACTGGACGAGATTGCCGAAGTATCCAGGGTCAGCCGTAAAGAGATTGGCCGGACATACCGTTTCATTTCCAGGGAACTGGGCCTGAAACTTATGCCTACATCACCCATTGACTACATTCCCAGATTCTGCTCAGGCCTGAACCTGAAAGGTGAAGTGCAGTCCAAGGCTGTGGAAATACTGAGACAAGCCGCAGAGAAAGAACTTACCTCTGGCCGGGGGCCAACCGGTGTTGCGGCAGCAGCTATCTATATATCGAGTATCCTGTGTGGAGACCGCAGGACCCAACGTGAAGTGGCTGAAGTGGCAGGAGTCACTGAGGTTACTATACGAAATAGATATAAAGAATTGGCCGAACAATTAGATATAGAAATAATACTATAAAGATGGGCACATTTATGTGCCCATCTAAAAGTACTGCAGTGCCTCTATGGCAATAAAGAAGCCATAGAGATTCATCTGTCATTGTGCCAAGATGATACATTGCTCCATAAAAAGCTCATAAAAACCCTTGAACATATTAACGATGAGATTATGGTTTTCACATCCGAGCAATAGGCTTTCTCCATAACGGGTTTTGGGGTAATGTTAGAAATCTTAACAATGCTTTTCATAGGATTCAGTGTTGGTCTTACTGGTGCTCTTGTGCCGGGGCCTATGCTATTTGCTACCATTGAAACTTCGCTGACCAGAGGCTGGACAAGCGGACCCAGGGTGGTATCGGGACATGCATTGGTAGAATTACTGGTGTTTGTTTTGATCGTGACAGGTTTTTCTACGCTGGCCAGCCATGGTATCATCCTTTGGATTTCGATTATCGGGGGTGCCGTACTGGTGATATTCGGGGTCATGACCATAAAGAAAGGCCAGACTGCCACGCTCTCGGGTGGTAGCAGTGTGTTTAAAAGTCCTTTTGCGGCTGGTGTTATCACATCCATATCCCACCCGTATTTCTGGTTGTGGTGGTTGACAGCAGGGGCGGGACTGATACTGATGGGACTTGAGGTTAGCCTGCTTGCTGCATCCATATTCCTGATTGGTCACTTGATGGCGGACCTGGGCTGGTACACTGTGGTATCTACTGCAATGAGCCGGGGTAAAACCCTGATGTCAGAGGTCATGTACCAGCGGATATTGATGGGATGCGGTGTGTTTTTGATAGCTTTTGGGGTGTGGTTTATGACCAGCCAGTTGAATTTGTATTAAGTAACCCGAAACTCAATGCACACATTATATTGGTAAGGTGCATAAGACCTCACAACCCGTTTTTCCACGCACTCCACCTCTCTGCCCTGGCGCGCCGCAGCATCCTGTATCAATTCCCACGATGTGCGGTACAGGTCATCCTCGTGCGTGATGTCGTAGAAATGCACCATACCCCCATCCCTGGCCACACGTATTCCGGTGTCCAGAAATTCCCTGGCAGACTGGGGCAGGTTCATGATTACATGGTCTGCCCGGTGTTCCAGTTCTACGGCCACATCCCTGGCGTCATCCTCCCTCGCCCGCACATTATCCACTTTGTTCAGCAGGATGTTCTCCCTCAGTAACTCTACTGCGGCCGGGTTCTTATCAATGGCAATCACGCTGGCACCGGGCACGGTCCTGCCAATAAGTATGCTAAACGGCCCCACGCCTGCGAACAGGTCGACCACGCACTCCCCGGGTTTCACTGTGTCTGCTACACGTTGGCGCTCGTTACCCAGCCGACCTGAAAAATAGGCTCCGGCCAGATCCACCTTATACCGGCACCCGTATTCCTTATGCACGGTATGGGTCCTGTGCTCACCCGCCAGTACCACAAACTGCCGGGTCCTGAACTCACCTTCAACCGGGCTTGCCGCCCCCAGCACTACCTTGAGGCTTTTGCGAAACTCCATCAGGGCAATGGCGATACGTACTGCTTCAGGGTCATCGGCGTCTATGATGGCGATATCTCCTACCACGTCAAATGTGGGTGTGAAGCCCAGTTTGTCTTCGAGGGATGGTTTTTTCTGCTTTGTTTCAAATTCTGCTTCTATGATGGTAAGATTATCACCAGTCTCTGAGCCAGCTAATCCTGCCAGTTCGTCCGGGTCAGGTTTGCCGTTCACAGGAATAAGGATGTATTCATTCTCCTGGCGTACCCGGGCTTCAGGGTGAATTATACCTGCCTGCAGTAGCATCCTTCGTGTATCTTCTGCTAGTTTTTTGGGTGCCCTGATGGCCCATAGTTTCATGGGATTTACAATGTCATGGCACGATAAAAGGGTTTAGATGGATGGGGGGCTAGAGTCAATTAAACGATAACCACAGAGGGCACAGAGGACACAGAGACAATGTTGCCTTAACTTCGCGGCCTTTGCGGTGAGACAATAATGAATTGCAGCCTTCATCTCTTCTTCAACTCTCCTGCCGCCCCCTCTCGTCTGCACTCTGCCTGAGTGCTGTACAGAGGATTTTCATTCTCGAAGAAATGGTGATCGGTGTGCCGAGATGGATCATTGCCATCCTGCTGGCCCTGCCGCTTGGCATTATCGGGGGCAACACCCAAGGGAAGGTCCTTATAGACGCCCCCATTGACCCCGGTTATTCGCTGACAAGGGTCATGCTATGGTTGGCCATCGTGTTGGTTTTCTTGGCCATTGCCAGTTTCTACCCTGCCTGGAAAGCGTTCCGGTTGACTGTGAACGAGGTGCTGGCATATGAATGACAGAGGTGGTACGGTTAGACGATGGATAGTGATGGTAGTGGTCTGGTGATTTTGATGATCTGCATCGGGGTTACCCTGCACCTGTTGTTGCAGGCAGGATTTTCGTTGGATTTACACAATCCCCATGGTTGAACTAACAGAGGAAATGAGCACGACAACAAAGGGTGTGTTGAGGTGTGATTTATTGGTGATTTTTTTGGGATACTCATCGATTCCCTCACCCACAACCTTTTGAATAATGGAAAAAAATCGGTCAAAGAATGGTGTACTTGCCGCTGCCGAATTGTTCTAACAGTTCTGTGGCGTCCTCGTAGGTGGGGAAACTGTCATAGATACCAACAGTATGCATGATTAAAGCTTGAAATCTCCTTGCTATAATAAACAAAAAAAAATCCCCCCAATATATTGTAAATTATCGAATTATGTTTTCAAAAAACTAAAAAAAGAAGGCTCTTCCTGCGTTTCAAGTTGTTAGTTCAAGATTAAATTGAGCAAAGAACC
>QBUR01000068.1 GCA_013374385.1 Candidatus Methanocomedens sp.
ACTTTTCCAAAACTATTTATAATTTTAACATACAGAAATTAATGTCAAACAATATGTGAAAATGAGAATTGTTTAACAATATATTAAATGGAAGTGAATGAAATGAAAACACAAATATTAACAGCATTGCTTGTTTTGGCAATGATGATGGGAACTGGAACAGTAATGGCGGAAGACCATACTGCTCCTGATGATGGCGAATATCTGGGTGAAGATTTCGGTAATTACATATACAGCCCAAGTAAGGGAGAAATTGCCCCAGTTTCCCACAGCCCCAACCCCTACATCACGAATCCTCTTTGTGAAGATTTCGGTTACCACCATGCATATGATGACGTAGCTGAAGTAGAAGTATAATTTGACCAGTTCAACATTTGTGGATTAGATTCCACTTATTTTTACATATCTCTCGAATTGCTCAGATTGTGTATCTAATACACCGCTTGCATTATTTATGATATTACAAAAAAATCACTGCTTACCAGAATTATAAAATGAAAATGTTTCATACTTTTTCAATACTGCACTTGATATGGCGATTGCCTCCCTGATTGCGCTCATCCACCCGCTTTTTCACCAGTTCAGCCATCCCGCCGCTGGCAAGTACCAGGCAGTCCAGGCCCCGCAGTGCTGAAAGCATTGCAGACTGGATGACATCCACATCAAAATCCGGATGTATCCCTGCCTTTGCAGCCGTCACCTTGGCAGAAGTACCCATAGCACCTACTTTATCAAAAGTTGCCCCATTAAGCAATGCCTTGACCTCTTCAATATCCACATTCTTTGAACCGCCTTCAATCACCCTTGGTATCTGGACCACCAGGATACGACCGGTTTTAGACATAAGTGAGCCACTTACATGCTCAACCAGTACTTCATCCCCTGTGGCAGCATCAGATAGCGCCTTGCCCGTAGCTTCCTGCTCTGAATACCGCGCTGCTACTATGGTGCCTTCCCGCATGCACAACCCTACCTGCTGCCCCTTTTGGATATCACAATCTGCCACTGCACACCTGACCCCGATATAGGGACTCTCCATTGAGTCCATCAGGTCAAGGAGTGTCATGGGAGCATGCCCTTCAGCAATGCCCCTGGCTTCAAATTCCCTGAAAGTCTCAACTATGGCAGGGAGTTTTAGTTTTGTATGCTCCATAAGTGCCCTGTCAGAAAAAATGCGGCTTGGGTGGCCAGAACTGTATATCTGCCCCCCCTTCAGGACATACACGACATCAGCCCATCTGGATGCCAGGTCCACATCATGTGTGGAGATGATGATAGTCTTTCCGAGATGTTTCAATTCATTGAGCAGTTCCATAATCTCACTGGCACCGGCAGGGTCAAGATTGGACAGGGGCTCGTCAAGGATGATAACATCAGGCTCCATGGCGACCACGCCTGCAATTGCAACCTTTTTCTTCTGTCCACTACTCAGGTGATGGGGCGGTTTGTCCCTGAGTTCGGTGAGGCCCATAGATTCAAGGGTGCGGGTTACACAACTTTCGACCTCTTCTTCAGTGAGTCCCAAATTGACAGGACCAAAAGCCACATCATGATATACAGTGGGGGCAAATAGCTGGTCATTGGAGTTCTGGAACACAATTCCAATCTGCTTCCTGATTTCATTCAGGGAGCGTGAATTATAATGCAACGACCTGTCTTGAAAAAGCACCTCGCCATGCTGGGGTTTCAGGGTACCGTTAAATAATAGGAATAATGTTGATTTCCCTGAACCGTTTGGGCCAACAAAGGCTATCTTCTTCCCCTTTTCAATTTTAATGTCAATCCCATCAATAGCCTGTGTCCCGTCAGGGTATGCATACTTCAGGTCTCGTGTTTCAATAATGACCATGGCCTTTCCTCAGACTGCATGCATATGATTCGTGGTAATAAAAAGGGCGATGATGGATACAAGGTATAGGGAAGTGATGAGCAATTCAGGAGTACTAATGGGATTTTTTGGAGAGAACATGGCCAGTTTTCCGTCATAGCACCTGGAGTTCATAGCCAGGTACAGTTTTTCCCCCTGTTCCCATGACCTGATGAACAGGGTACCTGCCAGCATGGCAGTGGAACGTAGTGAACTTAGTATATCCTTATACCCCAGCCGGACTGTCTGGGCGAATTTTATGCTCACTGCTACCTCAAGAAGTACAAAAATATAGCGGTATATCAGCATGGACAACTCGATAATGACATCCGGCACCCTGGATGATTTGAGCACAGAAAAGAGTTCGACCATTGGTGTTGTGAGTGCCAGGAAGAACAGGCAGAACATTCCGCTTAAAGTCCGCGCCATCACCAGAACCGCCATGTCCAGCCCCTGACTGTTGATTGCAAGGTGGTGACTGGCAATATTTATTGCTAAAACTTCATGACCTGAACCAAAAAAGAACAGTATTATAATGGCTCCTGTGGCTGCAAATCCCAGTGGCAAAGTTATGAGTTGTAGGTAGAACTTAATCGGTACCTTCGCGAAAACAATTGTTGCAAAGCTCATGCACAAAGCTATGAACAGAGGTGTTGCAGGGGATGTGGCCGATACACCGAAAAGCAGCCCCATAGCCACCACTGTAAGCTTGAGATAGTTATTGCTGTGACGTAGCGGGCTAATCAGTGCATAGTCATCCAGCATGTTGTTCATTTTCAATTTCCAGGTTTCGATATGTTTGTATTAGATGACTGGGTTGATTGAGTGGACTGGTCCTTACCTCTGTAATATCCGAAAAAGTAGCCTATGACGAGGGCTCCAATTGCAGCCTGGAGGGAAAATAGAAGGCTTTCGATCTCACCGCTGGGAGGCTCCCATAAAGGTTGGGCAATGGGTTCATAAGTGCCTTCCGTCAATTCTTCTATCACACCCCCAGCCTGGCCGTCAGCACCACCGAATTCTGCGTCGGTATTAGCGGAAATATAAATGAACTGGGCCGTGAAGACCAGGACTATGACGGCCACGATGACTTCTAATTTCATGTTGTCAACCCCTTTATCTTGCGCAATCCGGCTTCCCCTATAACGTCCAGTTTTACCAGCACGTCACCTTTGACCTGTATCACGTATTTAAAGATGAGCGCAGTTATGGCTCCTTCCATAATAGCCAGTGGAAGCTGGGTGAGGGCAAAGATGGCTGCAAAGGCTTGAAATGATGCAATTACACCCCCGACTTGTGCTGGGAATGCCAGGGCCAGTTCCAGTGAGGTCACCAGATAGGTGACTATGTCTGCCATGGCTGTAGCCAGGAACACGGTGAAATAGAAATTAAGACCCGCCTTCATACCTATTTTATAAATTAGATATGCGATGACCGGGCCTGCGATTCCCATGGAAAATACATTGGCCCCCAGTGTGGTCAGGCCACCGTGTGCTAAGAACAGGGCCTGGTACATCAACACTATCATGCTGAGAACGGCTGAGATGGCTGGCCCGAAGAGGATTGCCGCCATGCCGGTGCCGGTGGGATGGGAACAGCTACCGGTTACTGATGGGAGTTTCAGGGAGGACAGGACGAAGATATATGCTCCTGATACTGCCAGCAGGGGTAAAAGGTCGCGTTTATCCTCCATAAGTTTGTTCAGTTTGTGAATTCCATAGAGTATCACAGGTATAGATATAGCAAACCATATCTGCCACCAAGGGCCGGGTAAAAAGCCTTCCATTATATGCATATGTATCACCGATTGAATTTATTGTATTAAATCAAGTAAATTGATATTATAACAAGTTTACTTGATTTGATATGCCTGTATATAAGGATAACGAAATGTGGGTGCTGGAAAAAGGTGAGATCGAATAGAGTTGATACAAATGAACATTTTTTAATAAGGCTTATTCACTTAGCTCCTATGAGTTCGTATGTACTCTGATTGCCAATATATAAGAGAATAATTGCAGAATCTACAACAGAGTCAGCTTAAAGCAAATCGGTATGGTCTGCCTGAATTTATTCTTGCTTAATAAGTGATTCTAGATATCCCAATGTCTTACCTGCTATAAATGTGTACCTGACATAGAGAAATTGTCTTTGCGGAGCTACGTGCATAAGCATTTTTTTAAGGCTCTTCCTGCATTCCAAGTTGGTGATTTTGAATTGAACAAGTAGCTAAAAGCACAAAATCGCTGGATTGTTTTAATCATCAGTCAGTTTATATATA
>QBUR01000067.1 GCA_013374385.1 Candidatus Methanocomedens sp.
GAGGCAACATTAATATCCTGTAAATCCGGTCAAAATACCATGCTTTTTGAAGTGGATACGATATTCTCATTATTTAAGGATACTTTCCGGTTGGTCAGCCTTACCGAAACACCTTGGAGTTATGTGAAATACCCTATTACATTTCTCTGTGTCCGCCCATGCAAGAAAAATAGAGCAAAGTAAAATTGGTATTAACCCGGGATTCGGGTCTGTCATTGTAACCCGAACAGCTGTATTGCTACCGTCAATGATGAGGCGGCGTGGGACCTGCTTGAACACTGTTTAAAAGAAGGTGACACCGTATCCCTACTCAATGGACATTGCGGCGGGTAATCTCATCAATTCGATGCCTTCCGTTAATCTTTTAATATATGCAAACCATTAAACGCCAGATTTAGATTTGCTAATATAATTATTGCTGGAATACAGCACAAAACTATTTGAATAGTTATTGATATTGATTCGATAGGAGGAAATACATGGAACAATTGTTATATCTTGCCCCTCTGGCAGGATTATTAAGTCTGGTATTTGCCGGGATTTTCGCAAAAAAGGTACTCAAAAACGACCCCGGCACACCAGAAATGCAAGAAATATCCGGAGCGATACAGGAAGGTGCAATGGCATACCTGAACCGTCAGTACAAGACCATTGCCATAGTGGCGGTCATACTGGCAGTTGTCATGTTCATAGCACTTCCAACTGAAGGCGGAATGAACCTGAAGACCACGGTCGGATTCCTGGCCGGAGCCGTGAGTTCGGCACTGGCAGGTTACATCGGTATGAACGTCTCGGTCAGGGCCAATGTAAGGACCGCCCAGAAAGCCAAAGAAGGCTTGCAGGGTGCCATGGATGTGGCATTCAAAGGCGGCGCTGTCACAGGTCTGGCTGTTGTTGGTCTGGCACTGCTGGGTACCAGCAGTTTTTACATTTTGTTCGGCGATGTTGACATGGTAATCGGCTTCGGTTTCGGTGCCAGTCTCATAAGCCTGTTCGCCAGGGTTGGCGGCGGTATATTCACCAAAGCAGCCGATGTGGGTGCTGACCTGGTAGGTAAGATCGAGGCAGGTATTCCCGAAGACGACCCCAGAAATGCAGGCGTTATTGCAGATAACGTAGGCGACAATGTTGGCGATTGTGCAGGCATGGGTGCCGACCTGTTCGAAACCTATGTAGTCACTGCACTGGCAGCCATGCTGCTTGGTGGTCTTGTTATCAAAGAGTTCCCCAATGCCATTCTGTTCCCGCTCATGCTGGGTTCTGCTGCTATTGTAGCATCTATCATCGCAGTGTTCTTTGTCAAGATCGGCGATGACGGGAAGATCATGAAAGCACTGTACAAAGGCGTGGCTGTAGCAGCTATAATAAGTCTTGTACTGTTCTATTTCATAACCGATATGCTGATGGGAGATATAAAATTCTATTATTCTGCTCTTATCGGCATTACAATCATGGTCCTGATGGTAATAATTACCGAGTACTACACGTCTGGTTCATTCAGGCCTGTGAAATCCATCGCAAAATCCTCCGAAACAGGTGCCGGCACCAATATCATTACCGGTCTGGCAGTGGGTCTTGAAAGTACGGGCATGCCTGTCATCGTGATAGCAAGCGGTATTCTGGGAGCATTCTATGTTGGCGGTGGTTTTGTCCCGGGACAGGATATCGTCGGTCTTTACAGCATAGCCATTGCAGCAGCAGCCATGCTTTCCACCACAGGTATCATCGTTGCCCTGGACTCCTACGGTCCCATCACCGATAATGCGGGCGGTATTGCCGAGATGGCGAAACTGCCTGAGGAAACCAGGAAGGTCACTGATGCCCTTGACAGTGTAGGTAACACCACCAAAGCAGTTACAAAAGGATATGCCATAGGTTCTGCCGGATTGGGCGCACTGGCCCTGTTTGCAGATTATACGTACAAAGTAGGATTAATGGATAATCCAGAATTACTAAGTCTTTCCAAGCCACTTGTGCTGGTAGGTCTGTTCATTGGCGGACTGCTTCCATTCCTGTTCAGTGCAGTTACTATGAAAGCAGTCGGAAAAGCCGCATTTGAAGTGGTCAACGAGGTCAGGCGCCAGTTCAGGGAAATACCTGGCATCATGGAAGGTACAGCCAAACCAGAATATGCCAAGTGTGTGGATATCGTGACCAGGGCTGCTATACGTGAAATGGCACTCCCCGGCATAATGGCTATTGGTGTGCCCCTGGCTGTTGGAATGCTGCTCGGTAAAGAAGCACTGGCCGGCATGCTTATCGGTATCATCGTAGTCGGCCTGATGTTGGCCCTGATGATGTCTAATGGCGGAGGCGCATGGGATAATGCCAAAAAGCTTATCGAGGACGGTGCATACGGCGGTAAAGGCTCAGAGGCTCACAAAGCTGCCATAGTAGGCGATACCGTGGGTGACCCGTTCAAGGATACTTCAGGCCCGGCGCTGAATGCCCTTATCAAAGTAGTGAACATGATTGCGATCCTGTTCTCTGGTCTGTTCATAAATTCCGGGCTGTTCTAAATATAGAATTAGATTTTTGGAAGGGCATTCCCCTTCCACCTTTTTTAAAAAAAACCCGATTTCAATTAGAATCGGAAAACATCTTCTCACGCACAGGCTCAAGTATCCTGTTCATATAATCTGCAGCACCGGCTTTCAGGTCCATTGGATGCAGTTCCTTTGATGCAAAAGCAGCTTCCATTTCCTCATAGGACTCATAATGCAGGTCACCGCCATACTTTTCAGGTCGCTGGATAGTAATTTCCTCATACCTTGGTATGATATGGTACCTGAACAGTGCCAGTACCGGGTTATCCACAATATCACCCTCGGGACAAAACGCCTTATTGACCTTCTTCTTTAACGCTTTCTCTGTATCATCCATGGAAATGAAATTATTTGAAGACGAGGACATCTTCTTACCGTCCAGCCCCACCAGGATAGGGGTATGGATACAGATAGGCGCCTTGTACCCCAGCCCTGGCAATCCCTCCCTTGCAAGCATGTGTATCTTGCGCTGGTCAATACCGCCAACCGCCACATCCACACCCAGCAAAGCAATGTCCACTGCCTGCATCAGGGGATATACCATCTGTGACACCATGGGGTTGTCAGCATTGCGGCTCACCTCGTCCATACTCCGCTTGGCACGGTTCAAGGTGGTTGCCCTGGCCAGTTTCAGCACGTTCAACATGTAATCAGGTTCAAGCTGGTAATCAGAACCATAAACATAATTGGTTTTATCCTCATCCAGACCCAGCGCAATAAAACATTCCTTGTTAAAATCGGCTATTTTCCTGACCTCTTCCATGGTCCCCTTTTCGTTCAGGTATGCATGGACATCCGCAAGTAGCACTGTTACATTGAAACCTGCATTTTGCAGGTCAATGAGTTTGTTTACGGTCAGGACATGACCCATATGAATTTTACCACTGGGTTCATATCCTACATAAGCAGTAGGAGCTTCTTTAGATTCAATAAGAGCTTTAAGTTCTTCCTGTGTTACAATCTCTTCAGTATTGCGCTTAATAAGTGAGAGTCTATCCATAACTGTTCAACCACCTGGTAGATTCCAGAGTACACTATTTTAGATAATATAAATATATCTACAGCCAGCGCCAGCAAAAAATGTATTGCACCTACTCCCTAAGAGCCTTCTTCAAACTATCAATGAGTTCATGGCGGCCGAAAGGTTTGGTAATATAATCCGTTACACCTACTACATGCAGCACAATCATCTTATCAATCGGCTGGGCTTTGGCAGTTAACATGACAATGGGCATGTCCCTGGTCTCTTCATTATCGATAATCTTCTTTCTGGTGGTCCAACCATCCATTGTTGGCATCATGATGTCAAGTAACACCATATCAGGCTTATCAAGCTTGATCATCTCAAGGGCTTCCTCTCCGTTGTATGCAACAGATGTTTGATATCCTTCAGTTTCCAAGACCAGTTTCACAAGGTCTACCGTATCAGGTTAATCGTCCACTATCAGTATCTTTGCCAAAAAAAGTTATCCTCCGGCTTGTATCTATTTCTCAAGTTCATATTATTTATAGCTATACATTTCATTAAGGCTCTTCCTGCGTTTCAAGTTGTTAGTTCAAGATTAAATTGAGCAAAGAACC
>QBUR01000066.1 GCA_013374385.1 Candidatus Methanocomedens sp.
ATTCATACCTCAATGCCTCCATAGGACTCATCCGGGAGGCCCTCAGGGCCGGGTAAATGCCTGACAGGGTGCCAAGCAAAATAGCAAACAGCATAGCAACAGCTACCAGCCGGGGGGTGATCAGGAACAGCACAATCCCCTTATCAGCCAGCCACAGGTTCATGCCATACACTACAACCCATCCGCAGGCCAGTCCCAGCAGCCCCCCTAACAAACCCATTATGGCAGCTTCGCCCACGGTCATCAGCAGGATATCCCGGCGCTCGGCCCCCAATGCCTTCAATATACCAAACTCCTTGGTGCGCTCCATCACAGACATAAGCATGGTGTTCATGACGCTCAGCCCGCCTATAATGGCGGCCAGGACAGCAGCACTGACAGTAATCACAGAGAATATCATCAGGCTCTGCTTCGCCTCTTCTTCCAGTTCACTGGGAGAAAGTGTATCTACCCCGTCCACGCTGAGTTTAATCCGCTTTGCCAGCAAGTCACCGTCAACCCCATCCTCCGGGATGGCAAAAATCATGGAGACCATGTCACCCATATCATAAACGTCCTGGGCAATGTCGAGAGGGACTGCTGCCGTGGCATCAAAGAAACTGCCTGTATATTCCAGCACTCCCACCACAGTGAAGTACTTATCCCGTATCTCTATACGATCCCCAACACCGACATTGTACTGGGTTGCAACGCTGGTGCCAACGACTGTTTCGTACCTGTCCCCCCTCATGAGGAATCTCCCGTCCTTAACCTGGACAGGCTCCAGTACGGTCTGGGATTTCTCTGGTGGCAATCCTACAATCTGGTTACCACCGAAACTCATGCCGCCTCCTTCCTCCAGCGGTGCCATTAACAGTCCGTAAGCATCCTTTACTCCAGGTACTTTCCTGACCTCTGCCGCCTTACTGGTGGTCACGCTCCCGCCGAATACGCCGCTTGAACCAAACACACGTATTTTATCAGCAGTCAGTGAAAATGAGGTCTCGAAAGTCTGGTTGAAGTTCTCTGACATGGAGCCCATAACGATGATTGCGAATATACCAAGGGCTATCCCAGATACTGTCAGTCCTGTCCTGACCTTGCGCTGGGTTAAATTTCTCAGGATAATGTCGAACAACAAACCCACCCCTTACTCTTTTCTAATTGCTGCGGCCACTGCAATGATACCCAGGATTCCCATAAACACACCAAAGCCTGGTGTCTGTGTTTGGGTGGGCCGGCTTAATGGATTTACAGGTTCAGGTATCAAAAGCACAGTTTCATAGCGGTCCAGTATTTCCAGGTCAAGTGTTTTTACAAGAAAATAAACGTGATACGTGCCCGGAGCTATGCCATCCCAGATAATACCCACTGTATCATCCCGGTTCAGGGTCAGTATCTCAGGACTACCTGTGAACACAAGGGGGTCTCCCTCATCATTCTGGAGCTGCACTTCCACTTCACCGTCAAAGGGCACCTGTGAGCGACCAAAAAGGGTTACACTGGCACCGAAATCATCAACATCCACATCATTATCATCAATTTCAACATCCTGTCTGGAAGTGAAACGGGTCACGTAGGAGGAAGTGATGTTCGGAGTATGGGAGTATGCTTTAACGCGTACCATATAATCGGTATTGTCATCCAGAAGGATGGGCCAGTTAGTGAGAACCTGTGTGGACTGTATAACCGGTATGTTATACTTTGTCTCTGTGTAAATGATGTCACCGTCCTGAATCAACTGGAACACAAAATCCGCCACTGCCGGGTTGGTCATACTCCTGGGTTTGACCAGCAGGTCAATCCCGCTGCTGTCCGCGCTAAGGTCTACTACCTGGAATCGGGGCAGTACTACGAATCCATAGGAAAATGGATATGAGGTCTGAGCTTCAAGTTTCCCGTTGACATATACACTAGCTGTGGCAACATAGGTCTCAAATTGTGGCCGGGTCTCCCACATGATTATCTTAGTGGTTTCGGTATTGCCATTGGTGTTAAAATCCAGCGTTCGTGTTTCTATGACATCGGCTTTGTGCATGAGTTTGAATATCACTTGTCCCTCCATAGGGTCACTGCCTGAGCGCAGGGTCACATCCATGGAGTGCTCATCAGAGAATATTGACGTTATTTTAACCTGTGATTCCGAAGCAGCAGGATGAAATGTTGCGAGAATTAATAGAAATATTATGATGAAAAGTGAAATGGGTTTCATTGCCCCTTATAACTTGAGTAAAAGTAGAAAAGATTTTCCACTGAACAAATATAAAATATGAATTTAATCCCGGTTCAATGAGAATGCCCCATCACTATTTTTAATCACTGATTTTCTAATGAGCATAGATTCCATGAATATTTCAATATCCTCAACCGCAAATTTCTGGCTGAGATTCTCAACAGTAGCACTTCCCAACTCAAGATGATCAAGTATCATTTGTGATAACATATCACTGTATGCCATATCATGAAACTTATCGAAAAATGGGATGACTATGGAGTAACGTTCCACAACTTCTTCAAGCCCAGTGAAAAAAAACGCAACCCACGCAGCGCTCATATTGTTGTCATTTTGCCAGATGATCTCGTCACTTATTATGTTAAAGTCCAGACCCTGTAGGAATAACAGGTACATATCTTCACGGTCGTGCTCCCTTGAGGTGATGCTTTTGAAGATGAAAATATCCTCCAGGGATATCATATTGACTGAAACCATGTCCATCGAAAACAGATTCTTGGCACGCTTTGCCATTGCATCAGATAGTTTTAATCCGCCGCATACCACACTTACAAATATATCCCACCTGAAACCGTCCTTATTTTCCATGATTGCGCTTGCTTGCATCTGTTTATATGGTCCGCTAATGGCGGGAACCGAATAACCCATTTGTACCAGTGCAGATCTTAACAGTTTCATGTCGTCTGCTGACCTGACCACTACATCGATGTTTTTAGTGGCGTCTTTGAGGTTTTGAAAACTCATGGACCCGCCGCCAATTAGGTATAGGTTAACATGGTCTGACAGTATCCCATCAAGTTTTTCGATTTCATTTTTCAGGTATTTTCGATCAAACATCTCATCTCACCACCATGCTGTTGAACATGTCCAGATATTCTCTCCACGGAAGTACAATGTTACTGTTCTTCTCTTTTGTTCTTTGATATTCCAGAAGCAACTCTATGTGTTTATACATGTCATAACGCCTGCCAATTTTCAACAAATCTGTCACACCGGATTGGGCGGTAAGAATTAATGCATAGGAATTGTAACTGGGGTTTTTGGAGTCTATGAATATCGTGTGGATGATGTAGTCCTCCGCCTTCAGCCGACGTTTGCTGTAGAAATAATACCGTGTTGTGGTTATTGTCTGAAGGTCATATATGGGGAATACTGTTGTTGCAGTCGGGTGGATGTCCGGTTCGCTGATACGTTCCAAATCAGTCTGTGTCTTAAATAAAAATTCATGACCTCGCTGCCAGAGTATTATTGCGTCGTCAGCAATGTCGTAGAGATGCTGATTTACTGTAAAGCGCCAATAGTTGTTTACAAAATCTGCGATTTGACGATGGCGTTTGTTCAGTACGAATCGTCCATTTTTTTTGAGCACTATACCATATCCTGATAGTTTTGTGAGAGCTGTTGAAACTGTATGGCGGTTCAGTCCAGTCATTGCGGCAATGTCCGTGATATTGTGAGGATATGTTAATGCACCCAGGACTTCCATTGAAGAATTGGTGAAAAGTTGTTCTACCGGTATTCTGGGGTATTCTTTGAGAACATCGTCCAGTGAGCGTGCATGGAGTGTGTTTGAGCGTTTGACAAGCACTTTTTTTCCATCTCTTTGTTTTTCGGCAAGTCCTTCTGCCACAAGTGAGGATACAGCTGTAGATATTGTTGAGTGGTCAAATCCGAGCAGGCCAGCTAGATCTGATATAGATGCGGGGTTTTTCAGTTCTTTGAATATTGCAAGGCTGGTGGTGTTTGGCACATTGGATAAATATGATAAAATGATGTATAAATATTGTTGGGATTTTTGGACAAAATCCTTCATCCTGTCGGATTAACTCG
>QBUR01000065.1 GCA_013374385.1 Candidatus Methanocomedens sp.
ACTTCCCAACCATGTCCAACACTTCCATGATAGCAGCCTGGTCCTAAAAAACTGTGCTTGCATCATTCTTCCAATTCAAAAAATTCCTGTAGCCTTATTTACACCACCCCCTTACAAAAAGGTTAAATTACCTCCTGTCATAATTCAGAGCAGATATCTTAGGAAAATAGGACAGAGGTACACATACTTGTCAACCAGAGACTATCTTACCATTGACGATTTTAACCTATCAGGTAAAACGATTCTATGCAGGCTGGACCTGAACTCGCCCATGACCCCGGACCAGGGAATACTTGACGACAAACGGTTCAGGAGTTCCCTGACCACACTTAAGGAACTGGAAGATTCGCGTCTGGTACTAATGAGCCACCAGAGCCGGCCCGGCAAAGTGGATTTTACCACCATGGAGCCCCATGCAAAGCAATTATCCAAAATGCTTGGCAGGAATGTGGAGTATATTGACGATATCTTCGGCTCCAGTGCCGTCTCAAAGATAAAGAAACTCGAGGACGGCGACGTCCTCATGCTGGAAAATGTCAGGTTCTTTTCAGAAGAAAGCATGAATCGCTCTGCCCAGGAACATGCCAAGTCAGTTATGGTACAGCGTTTGTCCCCATTAATGGACTTCTACATGAACGATGCCTTTGCAGTATCCCACCGTATGCACCTGTCCATCTTGGGATTCACCCCTATACTCACCAGCATAGCAGGCAGGCTGATGGAGAAAGAAATTACTTCCCTGAGCCGGGGCTGTGAAGGCAACAGCCGGCCATGTGTGTATGTGCTGGGAGGTGCCAAAGTGGACGACTCACTCAAAGTGACCGAACACGTACTGGCAAATAAAAAGGCTGACAGGGTACTACTAACAGGTGTGGTTTCGAACATCTTCCTGG
Organism: Candidatus Methanocomedens sp.; assembly: GCA_013374385.1. Lineage (GTDB taxonomy): Archaea > Halobacteriota > Methanosarcinia > Methanosarcinales > Methanocomedenaceae > Methanocomedens_B. The sequence goes on from QBUR01000065.1 coordinate 894, forward strand.
CTGCAAATGGTGTCGACATAGGCAAACCCAGCATGGAATTCATCCGGTCCCAGGGATATGCAGACCTGATACCACAGGCAAAACAACTGCTGGACAGGTTCAATGACCAGATAGGACTCCCACTGGATGTTGCCCTGAACAAAGAAGGGGAACGGGTGGAAGAATCCATTGAACTGCTTAAAACAACCCACAACCCAAACCTGCCCATCCATGATATCGGACTGGAGACCATTGTGGCATTCTCAAAGGAGATACAAAATGCCCGGACCGTAATCATGAACGGGCCTGCTGGCGTGTTCGAGAATGAAATATTCTCCCTGGGTACATTGGAACTGATAGAAGCTACCACAGAATCGGGTTTTAGCGTCATTGGCGGAGGTCACATTGCTGCCGCCCTGTATAAATCTGGTATGGAATCCAGAGTTGACCATGTGAGCACCGGGGGAGGGGCATGCCTGGATTTCCTGGCTGGTGAGAAACTGCCAGGTATCGAGGTGCTGAAAGAGTCGGCTGCACGCTACCGCGCAAAGTAGTGCCCCGATATCCCTGAATCTATTATCTCACTTCTTTGACCCGAACACCTTTTTGAACAACCCACCGCCTTCAAGTTTTGGAGACGATTCCTTCCGTGGCGGTTGCACTGGAGATGACCGGGGTTCAGAAGGTCGTTTGACATCCTTTGGTGACGTCTTTCGCTGGCTGGTGGGTTTGGCGATATTCACTGACTCCCCGCCATGCCTGCTCTTTCGCACCCTGATATCCACCAGTACCGGCTGCTCAATATCATTGGAAACCAGCATGGCAACACCGGGCGGGAGCCTTTTTAATTCCTCCTCCACTTCACGGCTGACACCCTCCAGCCCCTTGCTAATAGCCTTCAGATCATTGGGATTGGTCATCTTCATGATTATCTGTGTATTGCACTGGCTCAGCACGTTCTTATCAATCCTGGCCGGCCGCTGGCTGATAACCATCATACCCAGCCCGAACTTGCGCCCCTCGGAAGCAATTGTACGCAATATCTCAGTACTCTGGGTCTTATCGAACCCCCGCTCGGGACAGAAGTTGTGAGCTTCTTCCACAACCAGCATACCCGGTAGCACATTCCCCATCTTCCTTGCTTCAAACAGGTCACCGCACAGCTTTGCAACGATCATGGACTGCAACTGGGGAGCTACGCCTTTCATGTCAATGATGGCAGCTTTGCCCTTGCTGAACAATTCATCCAGTGTAGTAGGTTTATCTGAGAGAATATCTACGTCTCGTATAGATTCCAGGGATGCGATTACGTTCCATTTCAGTTTACTCTTGCTATTCCCCACTTCAAATATGATATCGTCAAGGCTGTAGTGCTCCATCTCGGCCCGTATCTTGCTAATAGCCTCGAACAGGATGCCCTGCATGTTACTGGATTTTTCATCAGGGAGTATCTGTATCAGGTCCTGGGGGGACAGGTTCATGCCATCCAGCCGAAAAACTTCATCAGCATCAGGATTTAATACTTTATTTGCAGGTGTATACACCGTTATCTTTGAGCCATATCCCTTTGGTGAAATGTCGAATTTCCTATACAAGTCTCCCTGACTTTCTAAACCCGGTTCTTTAAGCGAACTATATTCTCCATGAGGGTCGATGATAAGAAGTGGTACATCCTGTTCCAGTATTTCTTCAAGTATAACAGCTGCAGTGTATGATTTTCCGCTGCCCGTCTTGGCAAGGATACTACAATGCTTCTGGATGAGACTGTTCATATCAAGGCTTACTTTAATTTCATGCCCTTCAAGCAGTCCCATATATATATCGCCGTGGGACAAGCCCATGGTCGAACGTATAAGTTGATGGTCTGCAGCGAATACTTTGTCCCCTGGAATAAAAGGAGTTCGGGGCGACCTCAGCAACCCATCATCGCCCCTGCTGCCTATTACTGTGGCATCAGCGACCAGATTGCTGATGGGGCTGTCCATCTTTGCGCCACCTGCAGCATCAACGGCCTCATCCAGTTTAAAATCGTCACTGCTACGGGTCATCGATATGACCTGGGCAAGTGTCCAACCTTCCTTCTCATGCCAAACTTTTACATAATCCGTACGTTTTACATCGCTGCTATTGGGCACAGCGAACCTGAAATCGTGCGTACCTGTTTTTCCATAAATTATGCCTATTGAATCTTTTGCCAATGTAATTCATCCCCTCATGGAATGTGTCCATTCACCTATATTAACTGCATCAATGATATGTAATATGGAAAACTTATAATAATGTTGATATACGTATTTGTTATGTTAATGATTTAACGGTCTGAATTGAATAAATTCCCGGTTACAATTCACTACTGGCAAATATTCGCCTTTACTTAGATTTATCGTTGATATGAATAAATGTGCAATGTTGGGTTGTAGTTATTACAAATGGCACTTTAATCGAATTGATGGAACTGATTACTGACTTTAAGAACAAGTAATTTTTCCCGGCAGGTAAAGGAATTGCTGGAATATGATTGAACCCTATCCTTAAACTGCAAAGATTATTTACCGTTCGAATTAAATCCCTATGCAAGAGATGATGTAGTAAATGGCTGGAACTATTACGACCGATGGTCCTGAAAAAAAGGAGTGTATTATCCCCTACGAACTTTCACCAGACATGGATATTAAAGTAAAAAACGCAATGCATGAAAACGTCAGTACGGCTGCATCCTTGTTCAAAGTGCTTGCCGACCCTGTAAGGCTCAGAATTCTCAAAGTGCTGGAAGTATGTGACCTGTGCGTGTGCGTACTTGTAGAGATTACCGACTATAAGTATCCTGCACTGTCCTATCACCTCAAACTGCTAAAGGATGCGGGGCTGGTTGAATCCAAACGCGAAGGCAGTTTCCAGACATATTACCTTACAGAATTTGGATATAGGACAGCTGAATCATTTGGTAGCATGATAGGGTAAATACACCATACCAAGCTGTCCCAAAAAACAAATTTTTACGACACCTTGAAGTTCTGAAAGTTTCCAACACACGGAGTTAACATCTTAATTTCATCAAATTTTGTGCATACATACATGGAAATCCACATATTTCACCGAAAGTTCACTAAAAAAGTGATTTTACGCACCAATTACAAATTTTTCGTGCTCACTCTGAACT
>QBUR01000064.1:0-3635 GCA_013374385.1 Candidatus Methanocomedens sp.
AACCTTACATGCATTGTTATAACTAATTGTCCTTTTCTACATGGTATTTAACATTCTCGGCATACTGGCGCACATCATTTTTAAGTTTTTGCTCAATAAAGGATAACATGGACAACAAAAACAGACTCTTCGGTTCCAGTTTTAATTTGTAAGACACAATAGTACTGGAATTAGTATTCTCCCTGAGATCAATTTCCCCGCTCATTTTTATGCCTTTTGCCTTACCTTCCCATTTTCCATGATAAGGCGGGTCCACTTCTACGGTTGTACTTTTCATCTCAATCCTTTTTATCAATGGGCCAATCTGGAATTCCATTATCCAAAGGTTTGTGTTTGGGCCAGTGACCTTACAGACCAGCAGTCCTGGAATGCAATGAGTAGACATCTCAGGGTCAGCCATTAAACCCCATACTGATTCTATAGGCGCTTTAACTTCAAACTCGATTTGTGATTCCGGCATGTAAATACACAACTAAATATTTCCAACTAACTGTAGCAATAATACACAATACTCAATCCACTATAATAGATTGTCTGCCAGGGAGGGCGTTTGCAGCTTTCTTCTCTTTTGAGTCCTCTTCCCTGGAAATTTCTATGGCACAATTGAAATTGGATTCTAATATCGAAGCAGCATTGTTCAGGAAATCAAATTCCGCCTGTGCATCCACTTCAATGGACGGTGCCAGGGAAGGGTCATCCAGATATTTACCCAGTATCACGTTCACCTGTTTACCATACCGTTTCAGGTCAGTGGACATCAGGGCTTTCATTATCTGCCCCCTGTCCTTTGTCCTGGCAAATTCCTGCCTGAAAAGGGCTGCAAGCTCAAATTTCCATTCGGCTGCAACAATAATGTGTATCGTCTCAGGAGAAGTAATGTGTGCTACCTTGAGTATCTCCTTTATGTCATCACCCAGGTCGCCAAGCATATTCCATTTGTGGGATTCTGATTCACTGACCACAGCCTCATCACATTTGGGCCAGCTGGCCCGGCAGATGAAACCATCATTCCCGGTAGATTCCCAGACTTCCTCACACAGATGAGGTGTTATCGGGCTTAACAGCAGCACAATAGCCCTTCTGGCATTGTCATATATCTCACTGTTAACAGCGGACTGGCCGTAATCAGATATCTCGTCTACCAGTGTCATTACATTTGTGAGAACGTCCTTGAGTTTTAAATCCTCAAAGGCCCCGGTGGCTTCCTTTATGGTCCTGTGTGTTAGGAAACGGATGTAGCTGTCCCTGGCATCGACACCACTTTTCAGGGAAGCAGGTGGCTCTACCAGCAGGCGGTATGTCTTATCAAGGAACTTATACACACTTTCAATCCCTGAATCAGACCATTCTAGTTCTCGCTCAGGGTTTGAGCCGAACAGGATAAAGAAACGTGAAGCATCCGCCCCGTATTTATCCATTAATATCTGGGGGTCCACCACATTGCCCAGGCTCTTGGACATCTTGGCGCTCTTCATGGCATATTTGCTGCTACATGTACAGCATGAATGTTCCTCAAATTCACCGGGGGGCAGGAACCTGCCGCATACGTCACAGTAAGGGGTTTCCTTATTCACCATGCCCTGGCATAGCAGCCTGGCAAAGGGTTCGTCCACTTCTGTCAGCCCGATGTCCCGCATGGCCTTGGTAAAGAACCGGGCATACAACAGGTGCAGGATTGCATGCTCAATACCACCTATATACTGGTCTACCGGCATCCAGTATGAGGCTGCATCCTTTTCAAAAGGCACGGCTTCCGAACGAGGGCTGCAATATTTGAAGAAATACCAGGATGAGTCCACGAAAGTGTCCATGGTATCGGTCTCCCTTCGGGCAGGCCCGCCGCATTTGGGGCATGTGACATTGGTAAAGCTCTTTGAGGTTTCCAGCGGGTTGCCGCTGCCCGTAAATTCTACATCCTTTGGCAGCCTGACAGGCAGGTCCTCGAAGGGTACGGGTACGGTACCGCATTCGTTACAGTAGATGATAGGGATGGGAGTGCCCCAGTAACGCTGCCTGGATATGAGCCAGTTCCTGAGTTTGTAATTAATAGTGCGCTCACCCAGACCCTGACTTTGCAGTTTCTCGCTTATCCTGATGATGGCATCCCGGTTGCCAGTGCCGTCAAATTCTCCGCTGTTCACCAGTATGCCGTCATCCACATAGGCCCCTTCCATCTCATCAGAAGTGAGTTCCCTATCTGGGGGCTGGATGACTACTTTAATAGGTATGTCGTGCACCCTGGCGAACTCGAAATCGCGCTGGTCGTGGGCCGGTACTGCCATTACTGCCCCTGCACCATATTCATAAATCACAAAATTGCCCACATATACAGGTATTTCATTGCCAGTCAGCGGGTTTACTGCATACTTCCCGATGAACATACCCTTCTTATCTTTATCAGCAGCAATTCGCTGGAACTTATCTTCCTGCTGCACTTCGGCCAGGAATGCTTCAAAGTCTGCCTGGTATTTTGTCCCCTTAACCCAATCCTTTATCATCGGATTCTCAGGCGCGAATACCATAAAGGTTACTCCGAAAACTGTGTCGGGCCTAGTGGTGAAAATTGGGATGTTCTCGCCTGTATCGACGATGCTGAACTTGATGATGGTACCTTCACTCCGGCCAATCCAGTTGCGCTGCATCATTTTGACTGATTCGGGCCAGTCCAGGTCTTCCAGGCCGTCCAGCAGTTCATCCGCATAGTCCCGTATCTTGAAGAACCACTGTTTTAACTCCCGCTGCTCAACCTCTGTAGAACAGCGCCAGCACCTGTTATTGATGACCTGTTCATTAGCAAGCACTGTACCACAATCGGGACACCAGTTTATCAGTGCGTTCTCCCTGTATGTTAGCCCTTTTTCAAAAAATTTCAGGAATGTCCACTGATTCCATTTATAATAATCCACATCAAGGCTCTGTATCTGCCGCGACCAGTCATAGGACAGTCCCATCTCCTTCTGCTGGTGCTTGATGGACTCTATGTTACTGCGGGTCCAGGTTTCAGGGTCTACTTTTTGTTTGATGGCTGCATTCTCGGCTGGCAGCCCGAAGGCATCATAGCCCGTGGGGTAGAGCACGTTGAATCCCTGCATCCTCTTATGCCTGGCTATGCTGTCGCCGATAGCGTAATTGCGAAGGTGGCCCATATGCAGAGATGCTGATGGATAAGGATACATTTCTAAGCAGTAGTACTTTGGTTTTGAGGTGTCCTCGGTGGCCTTGAAAACTTCAGATTCTTCCCAGCGCTGCTGCCATTTTGGCTCTATATTTTTTGGATTATAATGGTAATTCATAGATTGTCGCTCCATGAGTGGAGGATAATGATGTGCTGATTACATAATGCTGCATTTCCTGATGTGTAACGACTCATAGTGAGGCGAAATTATATAAAAGTTAAGCAACTAAATTATTTTTAAGTAATGACTTTTCAGCAATTCAAGATTATCATATCAACATGTCTAATTTCAATCCAATTCTTCAAAGTGGAGATGATAAGAAAATGACTGGCACAGACAACTACCTGCAGAGCCTGATGGTGACAAATCCCCTGCAAGAACCCATATTTCGCCGTGCAATCCATGCGCTCAACCTCCCGCCGGGAAGCCGGGGCCTGGACGTGGGATGCGGGATCGGCT
>QBUR01000064.1:3645-4016 GCA_013374385.1 Candidatus Methanocomedens sp.
TGCTCGCAGAGGCAGTGGGGGCGGCAGGGCATGTCACAGGCGTTGATCTGTCCCCGGAATTCCTGGTTTATGCGAGAAGCATTGCAGAGAAGGCGGGTCTCTCTGAGCAAGTCTCCTTCCATGAGGGGGACATGAACAAACTCCCGTTCGACGACGATACTTTCGACTGGGTGTGGAGCGCGAACTGCGCAGGATACGCGCCCGGAGAGCCTCTGCCGTTACTAAAAGAGCTTGCACGGGTGGTAAAGCCAGGTGGAAGTGTGATCATTCTTGCATGGTCTTCCCAACAACTGCTCCCGGGCTACCCTGTGCTGGAGGCACATCTGAATGCGACCTCTTCAGGGATCGTTCCGTTTGTTGAGGGGACGGCG
>QBUR01000180.1 GCA_013374385.1 Candidatus Methanocomedens sp.
TCATCTTGCATCTTGAATTTTTTTTTTAATATATTAGCGTTTGGATAAACAAAAAAACAATCGGTGATACCTTTGGCAAAAAAAAACATTGATAGTCTTGTTGACACAATACGTAAAAGATAATAAAAGATGATATGCGCCGGTAAAACCACACATCACCGGCGCAAAAGTGTATCAAGGCCTAACTTACCTTAACTTAATAGAGCGTTTATCAGACTTATCATACTGGAAAATCACTTCCAGCACACCATTCTTATAAGTGGCCTCTGCCGAATCCGACAGCACCTTGGCAGGCAGTTCCACATGTTCGGAATACTTTCTGTCCTCGGTAAGTGCCTTGATATCCAGCGCAGTTCCGTTGGAATCAAGGGTAATATCCTTTTTGGAAACACCCGGCATCTCAACCACCACATGAAGCGAGTCCTCACCCTCCATGATATCGATAAGGGGCTTCCTCATACCCCCCTCCATTTGCTGGGAGTAGGCTTCCAACTCATCTGTCAATCCGGCAGCAGAACGCAGGTTCACATTCCCTAACTCCCTTATCTCAGGGGGCTCGTCACCTCTCTGGGTCATGGAAAAGCCCCACACCATGGGTTCACCATTTGCACCTTCACCTGCTTCAAGCCTTGAATTCAACATGTTTCCAAGCATCTCGTCAATTTCTTCAAACATGTCTTCAAACATATCCCTTCTTCGTCTGTCCCTCATTGTAATTCACCTCATTAATTTAATCTGCATTCTCATGCGTATATTCCAAGTTTCTCTTCATCTTCACTCTTTGCACCCACAGTGGAATACCTGGCAAATTCCTGGGCTACTTTCGAATAGTCCTGAAGTTTGTTCCTTGACGTTGTGGGTTTAACCCTGGCCAATGCCTGGTCAAAATGTCCCATATCAATAGTTATGGATTTGGAAAGTTCTTTTACCTCTTCCCTTGTTAAACCCGGTTTGATTATCTCACGTAGTGCTACGATGGATGCCTCACGACATATTGCTTCTATATCGGCACCCACGTATCCATCAGTCATTCTTGCCAGTTCGTTCCAGTCAACGTCCTTAACGGTTTTATCCTTCATGTGTATCTGGAATATGGCTTTCCTTGCTTCGTTATCTGGTGGCATGATGTATATCAACCGATCCAGCCGTCCGGGCCTCAGCAGTGCAGCATCCACCATATCAGGCCGGTTTGTCGCCGCAATCACCAACACGTCCTTTAGCTCTTCCATACCGTCCATCTCAGTGAGTATCTGGCTGATTACTCGCTCAGTTACATGATTGTCATTCCCGGTATGTCGGGTGGGGGCAATGCTGTCCAATTCATCAAAGAAGATGATTGTAGGACTGGCCTGTCTGGCTTTCCTGAACACTTCACGCACTGCCTTTTCGCTTTCACCAACATACTTGCTCAAAAGCTCAGGACCCTTGATACTGATGAAGTTTGCCTCGCTCTCGTTAGCCACCGCCTTGGCCAGCATTGTCTTACCCGTTCCGGGCGGACCAAAGAGCAGAATACCCTTTGGCGGTTTGGTCTTGATAGCTTCGAAGGCTTCCGGATACTTCAACGGCCATTCAACTGCCTCGATCAATCCTTTCTTGACTTCATCTTGTCCGCCAATATCACCCCATTTCACCTGGGGTACCTCAAAGAACACTTCCCTCAATGCCGAAGGTTCAATGTTTTTCAATGCATCCTCGAAATCAACAGTGGTCACTATCAGTTTGTCCAGCACTTCATCAGGTATTTCTTCATCAAGGTTTATCTCTGGAAGGAACTTACGCAATGCGTGCATGGCAGCTTCCTTGCACAGTGAGGACAGGTCAGCGCCGACAAACCCATGTGTGCGGTCGGCTATCACCTTAAGTTTGCCGTTATCATTTCCTTCACCCCTGAGTTCGGTTGTGAGCGGCATACCACGTGTGTGCACCTGGAGAATCTCCAGCCTGCCGTTAACATCCGGGATACCTAACTCTATCTCACGGTCGAACCTGCCGCCTCTGCGTAGTGCTTCATCAATGGAATTGGGCCTGTTCGTAGCAGCAATGACAATGACCTCGCCCCTGGTCTTTAGCCCGTCCATAAGGCTGAGCAGTTGGGCAACTACCCTGCGTTCTACTTCTCCGGTAACCTCGCCCCGCTTGGGAGCGATACTATCTATCTCATCAATAAATATGATAGTGGGGGAATTCTTTTCAGCCTCATCAAAGATGTCCCTGAGATGCTTTTCACTCTCTCCGTAATACTTGGATACAATCTCGGGACCACTGATGGACACAAAATTAGCATCGGTTTCGTTAGCTACTGCCTTGGCTATCAGGGTCTTGCCCGTGCCCGGCGGCCCGTGGAGCAGGACGCCTTTTGGCGGTTCAATTCCCAGTTTCTGGAATAGTTCCGGATGGCGCAACGGAAGTTCTATCATCTCCCTGACAAGTTCTATTTCGCGTCTCAAACCCCCGATATCCTCATATGTGGTATGTGGTGCACCGATAAGTTCGCTCTGGTTGACCACCTCTTCCTTAAGGTGAATGGTCGTGCTCTTACCCACGAACACCGGACCGGTAGGCTGTGTGGTCACCACAACAAAGTTCAGTGGATTGCTAACCGTCTCGATCCTTATCTGCTGTCCTTTCTTGATAGGCCGGCCTTCCAGCAGCCTGTGAATGTACTGTGCTCCTCCTACCATCCTGACAGCCTGCGTTGGTGCAAGAGTGACCCTCTTTGCTTCCTTAGCCTCTGCTTTTTTGATCATTACCTTATCATCCAGGCTCACCCGGGCGTTATTCCTGATATTGCCATCAATCCTTAACACCCCCTTACCCCTGTCCTCGGGGTAAGCAGGCCATACAATAGCATAGGTGGTGTCCTTACCATTGATCTCTATGTAGTCGCCACTCACCAGATCGAGCTCTTCCATCTTTTCACGCTCGATACGGGCGATATCACGCCCTACATCCCTGTGATGGGATTCAGCGACCCGGAGTGTTAAATCTTTGGCCATTATTTATTTCTCCTTTGTTTTTCTGCAATTGTAATTTATAGTGATATAACTATTATCCTTTTTATCTATATTATTCATTCTGTTCATCCATCTATCAGCGTTAACAATTGTCTATTGTTGATCTGCCGTTCGTTCATTACACCACGCTCGATCAATGACTGGATTTGCGTTTCAATGAAGTATTCAGGAAGTCCCAGATTCATGGACAGGGAACGCCTGTTCTGGGGTTCCCTTATTACTGTCATCAATATGTCAGCTTCCAGATGGTCTTGTGCGACCTCATGGAGCCAATCGATGCACTGTGCCATGACATCTGACATCTCGCCTTCGATGTTCCGCTGTTGGTTTGCCAATCCCCGCCGCCTCGATTCCAGTTCAAAGAGTTTGCGGTTCAGTTCTTTTAGTGCATCTACAGCCTTTGGTTCATCTGCCCGGGCAGGGAATGGTTCCTCTACTCCATCCCCTGACGGATGCTGATGGACCGTACTTGTTTCTACTGTATAGGAGTAGGGCGACAGAAACACTTCCAGTTTCAGATTTTCTGTTATCTGGTAATATTTCCGCCGCTTTTCGTTAGTGTCTGCACGTATCATGCCGATCTGCTCAAGCATATCCAGATGTCCCAGAACCGCTTTGGCTCCAAGCCCGATACGTTCGGTTATCTCGCCGACGTAGCATGGCCTGGAGGCAAGTAGCTGGAGGATTTTCCTGCGGTTCCCGTTTCCCAGTATGTCAAGCAGTTGAGTCGATTCCATAGACCTGTTAATCCTGATGTTTACTTATTGTTTACGCAATGTTAGTAACACGCCGTTAGTAACAGTGAGTTACTAACCTGTAGTTAGGGTTTATTATATATAAATATTGTGTACACATTGTGGCAAATATGCAACGGTTGAAAAGCAGTCTATTCCAGCGTTTCTTTCAGGAAAAGCGAGATTATGGTGGCACATAGTGTAAGTATGCCCAATACGAAAAAACAGGTTCTGGCATCAGCGAGTTCAAGGATGAGGCCGGCAACCAAAGGTCCGGTTGCAGCCCCCAGCCACCTGATCATATTAAAGGCGCCGATAGCAGTACCCAGGGTGCGTACATCGTTTTTCATTACATGGTCTACCAGTATGGCAGTGGATAAGGTGACAACAGGCCCAAGGCACAGTCCCACGAAACCGAAATTTATGGCAATCGCCAGTGGAGTGAGGGTTACATGCGACATGAGTAACAGTGCTCCCCCGCCAAGTAATACCATCGCAACGAGGGGGAGCTTTCGTCCTACCCTGTCACTCAGAAAACCAGTCAGATATGCGCCAAAACTACTGGTTATGGCGTAAGGAATAAATATGAATCCCATCTGGACGGGAGTAACAGTACCAGTGGCAAAGAAGGGAAGCACATAGGATGCTCCAATGACTGAAATTCCGCATAGCATACTAACCAAACCTGCCATCAACAGGGTTCTGTCTCTGAACATCAACAATGTGGCCACCAGTATTTTCCTGACTCCGAAATCGCTATGCTTTGTGTGGGAACTGGTCTCGGTCAGCCAAATAAATGTGCTCACTGCCAGCAGTAATGATACTCCTGCCATGGACAAAAATACGATTCTCCATCCGAACAGCCCGCCCACCACACCGCCTAATATGTAGCCGCCAACAGTGCCCAGGCCCACTGCCATGCTGATGATGCCAAGTCCTTTTCCTCTTTCCCTGATGGGATATATGTCGTTCACAATGGTATAGGCGGTAGGGAAGAACATGGCCACGCCCAGGCCCGATATGGAACGGGCTACCAGTAATTGCATTCCTGATTCGGCAGTACCGAAGATGAGCAATCCAAAGCTGAATACCAAAATGCCTGCCGTGACAAACGGGCGGCGACCGTACCTGTCTGAGAGTACGCCGATCGGAACCTGGGGTATTGCCATGAAAACCATGAAAGAGCCCATTATTATCCCCATCAGGGGTTTATTCACGCCCAGTTCGTCGGAAACCTCGGGCAGCATGGGGATAAGGGACAGTACGGCCATAAAAACTATAAAAAGCCCAAAGGTCAGGATGGACATTATCCTGGTGCGATTGATTTCGGCACGGTCCATTGCGGTATTGGGCATAGGGGATAGAGAGTTGATGTGGATTATTAAGTTTTCCCGGGTTAAAATTGAAATACCGGGCAGGTTTCACGGTATCCTTAAGTACTTTTTTATCGTTACTACCAATTCGAGGTGTAAAAATATTGTTTTTGATCGGAGAAGCACTCATTGGCGAGGAACCAGAACTCGCGCATGTTGATATTATTATTGGAGACAAGAACGGGCCTGTAGGACAGGCTTTTGCTGCTGGGTTCACACAGTTATCTGCAGGGCACACACCCCTGCTTTCTGTGATACGCCCAAACCTGCTTACCAAACCTGCAACGCTCATCGTACCAAAGGTGACGGTACAAAATATGGAGGGTGCAGCCAAGATATTCGGGCCGGCCCAGAGTGCTGTTGCACGGGCAGTGGCTGATGCTCTGGATGAAGGTATCATACCAAAGGAGCAGGCTGAGGATCTGGTTGTTATTGCCAGTGTTTTCATCCACCCGCAGGCTGAGGATTATAGTAAGATATACAGGTACAACTATGGTGCCACTAAACTGGCAGTGCAAAGAGCCATGGAAGGCTTCCCTGATGTTGATACCGTGTTAAAGGAGAAGGATAGGACCATGCATCCTATAATGGGATTCAATGTGACCAGGTTGTTTGACCCACCATATCTGCAAGTGGCCATCGATATCCCGGATATGGATTTCGTTAATAAGGTACTGAAACAGTTGCCACAGAGCGACCACCTGATCATAGAGGCTGGTACGCCTCTCATCAAGCGCTACGGCCTTGATGTGGTGTCAAAGATACGCGCAGCGCGGCCCAATGCGTTCATTGTGGCTGACCTGAAGACCCTGGATACCGGCAATCTGGAGGCCAGGATGGTGGCTGATGCTACTGCTGATGCTATTGTAATATCAGGACTGGCGCCGCTCTCTACTATTGAGAAGGCCATCAAGGAATCCAAGAAGACTGGTATCTATGCATGTATTGACATGCTCAATGTGCCTGACCCGGTCAAGGTGTTGAAGGAACTGAGCGTGAAGCCGGATATCATTGAACTGCACAGGGCCATTGATGCTGAGGACAGCGCATACGCATGGGGCAGTATCCCTGATATGAAGAAGATCCATCCAAAGTTGCTGGTTGCTGTTGCAGGCGGTATAGGCAAGCTGGAGGAAGGCTCGGCGAAAGTAAGCGATGCCTGTGGTGCCGGAGCTGATATTATTGTAGTCGGCAGGGCAATTACCAAGGCTAAGGACGTGCGCCAGGCTGCTGAGATGTTCCTGGAAGACATGCAAAAGGCTGAGGTTGACCAGTACAGGGTCATGACTGATTTCTGAGTTTAAATGTTGGCAGCCGGAATGAACGGCTGCTCTTGTACTTTTTTTTGTTTAATCTTTCGCCCATAACTATCAAATTTTGTCAGGAAAAACCATTTGACAGTTTAAATTTTATCATCAAAAATTCTATGAAAACCACTGTTTTCGATCAAAATCAATGCATACATTGGGTCAAAAACCCCATAAATTGACTTTTTAATATTATTTTCTACGCGATTTCCCGTAACTGTCAAATTCATGGATGAATTTTTTGGTGATTTTGTTACACAGATCATTGAGCAATTAGTCGAGTTTCGATGAGCATGGAAACAAAAAATGTTTTGTAATCATGCCCATTTTAACTGTCAAATTGCAAGTCTAAAAACAAGTTAATAATCATAAAAATCGCATTCAATAGATTGTAATGTATTTGTCAAATAGTGTGGGAAAAAAGCATTAAAAAAACGAATTATGGAACTGTAAATGAAGGATACAATCAGCAAGAAATCAAAATGTCAAACTTGGGTTGTTAAGTTTTTCGGAGATACTGCCATACCCGTTACTATTATATAGAAGTACAAACAGTTACAAGTGTTCTTATTATACAATATAACACCATTTAGTTAATATCTTTGGAGGAAATAATCGATGGCAGGAATGGGCGGACAGCCAATAATAATCATTGACCCGAGCAAATCAAGGACGACAGGCCGGGATGCACAATCCATGAACATTACAGCAGCAAAAGCAATTGCGGATGCTGTGAAAACCACACTTGGTCCAAAAGGAATGGACAAGATGATGGTAAACGCTGTAGGTGACGTCATGATAACCAATGACGGTGCAGCTATTTTAAAGGAAATGGATGTGCAGCATCCGGCTGCCATGATGATGGTACAGATATCAAAGACCCAGGAACAGGAAGTCGGAGATGGCACCACCAGTGCAGTTGTGCTTGCAGGCGAACTCCTTACCCAGGCCCAGAAATTGATAGAACTTGAGGTCCATCCCACATTGATCGTCAGCGGATACAAACTGGCAGCAAAAAAAGCACAGGAAATCATGGAATCCATTGCCATCCAGGTTACAGATGATGACAATGACATACTGAGAAAGATTGCTCTTACCGCACTTTCTGGAAAAGGTAGCGAGATTGCCCATGATAGTCTGGCAGACCTTTGTGTGGAAGCCATCAAGACAATAACAGATAAGTCCCAGACCGATATCAAACATAACATCCAGATCATCCATCAAAAAGGTGGTTCGATCAAAGATACCAAACTCATCAGGGGTATGGTCATAGATAAGGCCCGGGCTGACAAGAACATGCCCAAATTGATAAAAAATGCGATGATTGCTGTGCTGGACGTGGGTATTGAAGTACAGAAGACCTCTACAAGTTCCAAGATAAAGATATCCACTGTGGAACAGCTGGATGAGGCATACCATGAAGAATACCAGACCGTAAAGGACCAGGTAGACAGCCTGGTTAAAGCCGGAGTGAACGTGCTTGTCACAGAAAAAGGTATTGATGATATTTCACTTCATTATCTGGGTAAACAGAACATCCTGGCCATAAGAAGGGTGAAAGAAGACGACATTACAAGAATCGTTCGTGCTACAGGTGCAGTTTTACGCTCTAACACCACGGATTTATCCCCAGATGACCTGGGTGCAGCACAAATCGTGGAAGAAAGGGGAGTTGGGAACTACAAGATGATGTATTTCGAAGGGTGCGATAACCCCAAAGCTGTTACCATAATAGTACACAGCGGTGCCGAGTATATCACTGAAGAAGTGGAACGAGCTCTTGACGATGCCTTTAGTGTGGTCAAGGTAGTGCTGGATGAAAAGAATGTGCTGTTTGGAGGGGGCGCACCTGAGGTTGAAACAGCCATGCAGCTGCGCGAGTACGCTTCATCCATGCAGGGACGTGAACAACTGGCAGTTTCAGCATTTGCCGATGCAATGGAAGGACTTCCCCGTGCTCTTGCACAAAATGGAGGACTTGACCCGGTGGATATTCTGGTGGAAATGCGCTATGAACATAAGAAAGGCAACAAGACCGTTGGCCTGAACGCAATTACCGGCAAGGTCATGGATATGAAGGATACCAGTGTGGTTGAGCCGTTGAAGGTTAAGGTGCAGTCAATTAAATCTGCCACCGATGCAGCCTCAATGATACTGCGAGTGGATGATATATTCACATCTAAGTACACTGGACTCATGGACGTCAAACCCGAACACAGGATAGATAGTTATGATGGTATCCAGGCACCTGATATTGGGGACGATTATTAGAAAGGGGATTGCCACGAAAGTATTGAATCAGCATCCAGTAGGGGCATGAAATGAAAAAAAGGAAAAAGGTTGAGGTTGACCTATCAACAGATGAGATAAATGAAATTGAGGAAGAGATAACGACACAGGAAGACCAGAAACAGAGCATCGCAAATGGGGAAATGGCGGTTGAAGAACTATCAATAGAAGAGGTATTGGAGCGGTCAGTTGAGGAATTAGCCTGTGAGCTGGATGAATCCAGGGGACTTGTGTTAGATTACCTGAACCATCTCCAGCGGCTTACGGCAGAGTTTGATAATTACAAGAAACGGACTGATAAAGAACGGGCAGAGATTATCGAATATGCAAGCTTTGACCTTGTAGCAGAACTCATCGATGTGATGGAGAACATGGAGCGGGGGATTGCCAGTGCCAGGGAGTCCCAGGACGTGGATTCCATTTTGAAGGGAATGGAGATGGTATATAACCAGTTGAAAAACATCCTTGAATCAAGAGGTCTTGAACCCATTGATGCGGTGGGACAGAAGTTCGACCATCAATGTCATGAAGCAATGATGAAGGAACAAACTGATGAGTGCCCCAACAATACTGTGATAGAAGAGTTCCAGCGGGGATACAGGATAAAGGACAGAGTGGTTCGATATTCAAAGGTAAAGTTATCAGAGAACAAAGAGAAATAGTTGATAAATATAAGAATGTACTATTCTTAACAGATGAGGTGAATTATTAAATGGCAAAGATAATAGGAATTGATCTGGGAACCAGCAATTCGGCGGCTGCAGCTCTTATAGGTGGCCGTCCTACGATAATACCCAGTGCAGAAGGCACAAGCGTTGGCGGAAAGGCATTCCCGTCAGTGGTGGCTTTCACCGAGGATGGGCAAAAACTGGTTGGGGAACCAGCCCGTAGACAGGCAGTAAGCAATCCTGATGGCACCATCATGGCCATCAAGCGGAAGATGGGAACTGGTGAAAAGGTTGATATCAGGGGCAAGGAATTCACTCCCCAGGATATTTCTGCTTTTATCCTGCAGAAAATTAAACAGGATGCAGAAGCACACCTTGGAGATAAGGTTGAGAAGGCGGTCATAACCGTACCTGCATATTTTAATGATAACCAGAGACAGGCTACCAAGGATGCGGGCGAGATAGCAGGTCTTGAAGTAGTACGAATTATCAATGAACCTACCGCTGCTTCGCTGGCATTCGGACTTGATAAGAAGGGCGACCAGGAGATACTGGTGTACGATTTCGGTGGCGGTACCCTTGATGTTACTATTATGGAAATGGGCGGAGGTGTGTTCGAGGTAAAATCCACATCAGGTGATACCCAGTTGGGTGGTACTGATATGGATCAAATACTCATAGATTACATTGCAGAGGATTTTAAATCAAAAGAGGGAATTGACCTTCGGAATGATAAGACCGCTGTACAACGCCTGCGAGAAGCTGCAGAGAAGGCCAAGATCGAACTTTCGACCACAATGCAGACTTCCATCAACCTGCCGTTCATTACTGCTGACCAGGCAGGACCCAAGCATCTTGAGATGAGCCTTACAAGATCCAAACTGGAAGAACTGGTCATGCCTGTAATAGTGAAAACACGCCAGCCTTTGGAGCAGGCTATCAAGGATGCGGGAATGAAGACATCCGACATTACTACCGTCATTTTGGTGGGTGGACCCACCCGTATGCCTGTGGTGAAGAAGTTCGTGAGCGATGTGGTTGGCAGGGAGCCGGAGCGCGGTGTTGACCCCATGGAATGTGTGGCTATGGGTGCTGCGATACAGGCTGGTGTACTGGAAGGTGAGGTTAAGGATGTGCTGCTGCTTGACGTAACACCGCTGTCACTTGGTATCGAGACCCTGGGTGCGGTTTTAACCCAGCTAATCGAGCGCAATACTACTATACCCACCAAGAAGAGCCAGATATTCAGCACGGCTGCTGATAACCAGCCCTCAGTGGACATTCATGTGCTGCAGGGTGAGCGTGCCATGGCAGCAGATAATACCACGCTGGGACGGTTCACTCTTGTAGGAATTCCACCAGCGCCAAGGGGTATTCCCCAGATAGAGGTGAGTTTTGACATTGATGCCAACGGTATAATTCACGTGACTGCCAAGGACCTGGGTACCAATAAGGAGCAGAAGATCACTATCACTTCCCCTCATAAGCTTTCAGAGGATGACATCAAGAAGAAGATGGAAGATGCAAAGCAGTATGAGGAAGAGGATAAGCGGATAAAGGAACTGATTGAGATAAAGAACCAGGCAGATACCCTGGCCTATTCTACTGAGAAAGCCCTGTCCGATTTAGGTGACAAGGTGTCTGAGGAAGAGCGCACGTCTATCACAGAGAAGATAGCAAAGACAAGGGAATCCATCGCCAGCGATAACAAGGATACTATCCAGGCAGCCGTCGATGAACTCACCAATGAGATGCAGAAACTAAGTACTAAGATCTATGAGCAGACGGCCCAGGAGCAGGCTACTGCTGGTGGAGAGGGTGGACCAGGACCCGAAACCGAGGGTGAGGCCAGTGATGACAATGTGGTAGATGCTGAGTACGAAGTTGTCGACGAGGACAAGGATTAATCAATAATCCTTATCCTTTTTTTATTTTTTTTTAAAAAACTGATCCCACATGGCTGACAAACGCGATTATTACGACATACTTGGTGTTGACAAGAAGATTTCCGGAGATGAACTGAAGAAGGCTTACAGGAAGCTGGCCCTGGAGTACCATCCGGACCGCAACAAGGATGCTGGGGCTGAGGAGAAGTTCAAGGAGATAAGCGAAGCTTACGGTGTGCTTAGTGATTCTGAAAAGCGTGCCAAGTATGACCAGTATGGGCATGCAGGTGTTGACGGGCGCTGGAGCCAGGAGGATATTTTCAGGGGTGTGAACTTTGAGGACATTTTCAGGGGTTCTGGTGGAGGTGGGGGCGGTTTTAGCAGCAGTATCTTTGATTCTATCTTTGGAGGTGGAAGCCGCAGGCGCGGTGGACCCCAGCGGGGTTCGGACCTGAGGATCGACCTTGCCATAAAATTTGAGGAAGCCTACAAGGGGGTTGAAAAATCCATCAAACTGCCCAGGACCGAGAATTGTTCCACCTGCGGGGGTAGTGGTGCCAAACCAGGTACTAACCCCCAGACATGTAAAACCTGCGGCGGTAGCGGCCAAGCCACCCGCGCGCAGCAAACGCCATTTGGCCAGTTCATGACTACCAGCACCTGTCCCACCTGCCGAGGCAGGGGTAAAGTGGTGGATGACCCGTGTACTGAATGCCATGGCAGTGGTAAGGTGCAAAAGAAGCGCACGATTAAAGTGAAGGTGCCTGCCGGTATTGAAAGCGGCTCACGTATGCGGGTCACGGGCGAGGGCGAGCACGGCTCAGCAGGCGGGCCCCCGGGTGATCTGTTCGTGGATATTTATGTAAAACCCCATAAGTTGTTCAAGCGTGTGGGTAATGACGTTGTGGTGGGGGCGGATATCAATTTCACCCAGGCAGCGCTGGGTGATGAGATCATGATGCCTACCGTGGACGGTAAGGTGAAGTTGAAGGTTCCTGCCGGTACACAGACGGGGGCCACATTCAGGGTTAAGGATAAGGGCATGCCCAATATCCATGGATACGGGCAGGGGGATTTGCATGTGCAGGTTAATGTGAAGGTTCCTAAGAAACTTGATTCGAAACAAAAGGAATTACTGAGGGAGTTTGCGAAAGCCAGTGGGGAGAAGCCTCTTAAGGAGAATGAGAAGGGGCTGTTCGAGAAGGTTGTTGATGGGGTGAAGGAAAAGATTTAGAGGGATTAAGGTTAATGTTAGAATCTCGGTCGAGTCCCCCAGTTACTGAACAGGCACTCTGAACGT
>QBUR01000063.1 GCA_013374385.1 Candidatus Methanocomedens sp.
GTTCTCTATTGTAATTTTAATCAAATATAATGGTTTTGCATTTAAAAAGCCAATCTTAAAATATTATTAGCCAATCGTTGATAATTCACATTGAGTAGTTTCAAAGGGTAGGAATATGGAAGATTACGTCAAGGTATCGGATATCAGCAATTACCTCAAATGTCCACGTAAGGTCTATTATACTTACCAGGGACATGAACCCATCAGAACCGTCACCCCTTCCTACGTAGCCGCTCTAATCATAAAGGAAATGGCACAGGACTATGCAGAGGTGATCACCTCCGAAGACATGGGTTCATCTTTGCAGTCACTGCTGGATATGTCCGCACAGCAGATAACTATAATATACCGCGATGAACTTTCCGAAGTTGATCCTGAAATAATATCCCAGGCAACATCAGAAGTACGCTCACATCTTGATGAGATTATGAAGGGCTTCCAGGCATCTATGGCGGCACTTGGGATTGACAGGCTGCTGGATATTTTCACTTCACTAGATGTTGAATCCGTACTGTATTCTGAAAAACTGAGGCTCTCAGGTAGTCCTGATAGGCTGTTGATGCTGGATGGCTGTTTAACCCTGTCTGTAATTCGCACCGGTAAGGCTCCTCTTAGCGGTGTATGGAAAAACGACCGGCTCAGGCTTACTGCTTTGTCAATTCTGCTTGAGGATAAACATGACAGCACGGTTATGAAAGGTGTGGTGGAATACGCCAGGTACGGTATTGTGCGCGAGGTTCCAATAAGACGTGCAGACAGGAGAAAAGTGCTGACACTTGCGGGCAGGGTCAAGAAAATAAGGGACGGTAGGCTGCCGGACAGGCCAGATGATGCACTATGCGACTACTGTGGGCACGTTGAACACTGCCAAGTCACACAGACCCTTGCATCCCGGTTCTTTTAAGGTAAGATGGTAATATTAAAGTATGTTTAAGTTCAGTTAGTGACCGTAAGGTATTTAGGTAAAAACGAATGGATATTGTTCGTACTGTATCTAACGAATTAAATTTAAATATGTGATACTATGATCGAAGTAACAGAATTAGCAGCAGGAGAACTGAAAAATCTCCTTGAACAGGAAAATAAACAGGACCATGCACTACGTATTTTTATTGCAGGTATGGGATGCAGCGGTCTCAGTTACGGAATGACCCTGGATGACACAAAGAAAGATGATGACCTGGAAGTGACCAGCAATGGTGTCAGGTTATTTATGACATCCGAGATTCAGGAATCACTGGATGGCGCAAAGATTGATTATATTGACAACGAACAGGGCAAAGGTTTTGTAATCAACGATCCCAATGCACCCAAGTGCGGTTCAGGCTGTTCCTGTTAAGTATATTTATTTTGCAGCCTTTCCAGCTGTAATCATTTTTTTTTTCCAGTTATCATATTATTTCATTCCAGGATTGCATTGATCTTTTTACAGGCAGCTTCCATTTCAACGATGACAAGACCTATATTTCCATCATCCCTGAACAGTGTACCCAAAATGGCATTTTTTCCAGCATTCATGAATATGGTAATAACATCATCTGACCTGATCATCAGCATATTGGGCTTACCCTGGCGCAGTTCTTTCATCACGGTCTTTGCTGAACCCATAATAGTGGCTGTGAAGGCACATAATTTTGCCTTTGGTACATAATCAGGTACATCCGAAACCATCATTAAACCTTGTTGGCTTGCGATAACTGATGCCTCTATATTGGCAGTATTTTGGCAGTATTTTTCAGGTCCTTAATCAAAAAGTTCAGACTTTCCTGGATGTTATCCATGGTATCTACTCTTGCCAGAATTTTGGTTTAATCACAAACTGGCAGGCTTTATCTCCCGATGTCGGGCAGGCCGTTTCTTCACACACCAAGTTCTTTTTGTTATATACAACTTCCATGTAACCGCACAGGAAACCTTCAAGGAAATAACAATTTGAATGATCACTCTTCCCTTGGTATGCCTGGTTTTCAAAACATTTTTCAACCATACATATTATTTCCCTGCCGTCTTCAGACAACTTTACATCCTTTAAGAGCAGCCAGCCATAACGAGCGAATTGCTGGGCGGTGGCGCTTATAGTCTCTTCAAGGTTCTTACAGTCCCAGTGCCTGATTACCACTGGTGCGGATTTGCGACCGGCATTGTAACCTGAGGTGTATAAATAACGGTCTTACTCCCTCACCCAGCGTATCAATCATTCCTTTAATTAGTGAACCCATAGTCTTCTTGCTAATAAACATAACTGGGACGCCGCTTATTGTGGTGTTGGCATTCTCATCATCAAATTCGATGAAGAGAGTCTCATCAATGTTTTTAATGACTTTCACCCCTGTGTAATATAATGATAATATATGATGATTACTGTCATTATTAATATAATTATCATTAAACGGTACAAGTAACAGTTACCAGCCAGGCTTACTCAGCTTAATATGCCTATCCTTCGGCCCTGTAGTTCAAACCGCACTCATCGCATCGATAGGTTATTATCTTCATACCCCTGGGACTGGTTTCTATAATAGTTTTCATCCAGCTTCCGCATGTTGGGCATTTTTGGTCCATGAGTGTATGGTTTCGTTTTTCCTCGTTCATTATTTTCGCCCTAGTTGTTTATGTGCCCGTGCCAGATGTCCGGCTGATTGGGCACCAATAAGAGATATTTCACCTGCAAGTACTGCCACTCCAATAATTTCGGCAAATTTTTTTGCATTAACGCCAGGCTGCTCACCTGCACCGGCCACGCCCAGTATCTGAAGGCACTCCTGCTGTGTAGCGATACCAGTGCCGCCGCCTACCGTCCCCACCTGCACAGCAGGCATGGTGACGCAACAGTGCAGGTCACCTTCAGGTGTCATTTCCATGGTAGTGATAGTGCTACTACCTTCAACCACATGAGCCGCATCCTGCCCGCAGGCCAGGTAAAGAGCAGCCACGATATTGGCCGCATGGGCGTTGTACCCCATACTTCCGGCACGGGCTGAACCCAGCAAATTCTTTTTGTAATTGACTTCTGCCATGGACTGACACCTGGTCTTGAGTTTAGCACCCACCAGGTCTTCAGGTATGACCACTTCAGCCACAACGGTCTTGCCCCTGCCCAGTATGTTATTGATGGCCGATGGTTTCTTGTCAGTGCACATGTTCCCTGAGAGGGATACCAGTTCAATTCCGAACTGCTCAGTTATGTAATTTGAAACTGCCTCTGATGCAATGGTTGCCATGTTCATACCCATAGCATCCTTGGTATCGAACCTGAGCCTGAGGTGAACATCGGTCCCCACCACAAAAGGCGTTGCTTCTACCAGTTCCCCGAACCGGGTGGTTTCGGCGGCCTTTGCCTTCATGGCCTCAAAGTTATCAGCTAACCAGTCCACGAACTCCCTGGCATGTATCACGTCCCTTGCCGAGAATACAGGTGCCCGGGTCATGCCGTCCTTGAATATCCGCACAGTGGCACCACCGCAGGCCGAAATTACCGAGCAGCCCCGGTTGGTGCTGGCCACCAGTGCGCCTTCGGTAGTAGCCAGGGGGAGATAGAAATTGCCTGATGCGTATTCACCCTGAATGGTCACAGGGCCTGCAATGCCTAAAGGGAGCTGGATAGCTCCGATCATATTTTCAATATTGCGCCCCACAACTTCTGCGGCGTCAATGGAAAAGCTACCTAAATTTTGTATATCGGTACCTGTCATCCTGGCAATGGCCTCTCTCCGTACAGCCACCCCTTCCACAGGACCTACCTGCTGATCAATGGCATGAAGTTTGAGCTGGCCTGATACTACTTTTTCTACAATGTCCTCTTTTTGGAGGGGCCTGTCCTGGCTCATGGATTAATGTTGTGTTGTAACATATTTAACCTTGGCGAAGAACGGCAATAACAATGTGGGGGTAATTGTCAATTCATGAGGCACAAAAGTGCATTCAGATTTTATTGACCAAATTTATAAATGCCACCTTAGATGCGTTACTGACTTTACTAAACATAGATTCACCACAAAAAATGTTT
>QBUR01000062.1 GCA_013374385.1 Candidatus Methanocomedens sp.
TATATTCAGTAGCAAATTATTTATCTCTTTCTGTCGCCTTTGCAGCTACAGATATTGTATGTCTCAGGCGTTTTGAGCCACTCAGGTTCTTAATGGTCCTTTCTTCTTTGAGATCCAACACATCAAAGTCCTTGAGTAACCCGAACAACTCGGAAATGTTAAAATAATGATACACTGAACCCGTGTCCCGTCTATATGTGAAAGGTTCGACTTCATATCCGCCCATTCGCATATCCTCCCTGCCCAGCACCTCCATTACAAGTATGCCACCCGGCATCAGAATCCTGTTGAACTCATCCAATGCCGCACTTCTCTCATTTTCAAGCAAATGTTGTAAAACACCAAAACAAACCATCCCCTTGAATATATTATCCTGAAAAGGTAGATGGCATGTATCAGCTGCCACCAGGTCCATATCAATATTCCGGCGCCGTTTCGCCACACCCAGTTCACTCAGGGCGATCAATGAGACATCTATCCCCAACACATTATATCCCTGCATGACCAGAGGTATGGCATATCTACCAATACCGCAACCGACATCCAGTATAGTACCAGAAGGTGGAGCATACTGGTGGAAATAATCCAGTGAGTACGGTCCTTTCCAGATGCCTCGGCGGTGTTCTTCGTTCCATGCCATGATATGGCTGAATGTTCGACCCATAAAATGTTCAATATTATAACAACGTTTATGTATAAAAGTGAGTTTTAACTTAGCAATTATGGCTTTTCGGACTTAAAACATAATATTGAGGACATTACATGAATAAAATATTCACCATCGCATTGATAACTTGTATAGTTCTGACAGGGCTATTGGTTTCAGGTTGCACCGATACTGAACCAGATGCTAGTAATGCAGTTCCACCATTCACACTCCCTGGAACAGTTGTGGATGTTTCAATCGCTGAGGTGCTGTCTGATCCCTACGCATATAGTAATATAAAAATTACAGGCACAGTCAACCAGACTGTGGATGTCCCCGGGTATACTTACATAGAAGTGACCGATGAGAACAAAAGTATGTGGGTAGCAGGATATACAACTTCGTTTGAGAATGGCACTGAGATAACTGCCTCGGGCAGTTTGATGATAAACTTCCCAAGCACATCATTGGGTAGAACATTCGAAGTTCTGCTTATGGCTGATTCTATTTCGGATGGCTCATCCACTAATACTTCAGATTCACCCCATGGCATTACCAACAATACATATGTTACGTATGATACCAATGTCACTCCAGTCGAAGGAAGTACACGAATCGCAGACATTATTTTAAATGCTGCAAACATGTCCGGACAGGAAGTAAAAGTGACTGCAGTGGTTGTGGATTCTACTCAGCTCATTAGTGAATTGTTCCTTACATTGGACGATGGCACAGGACAGTTGAAAGCTAGTTGCCCGAATTCCTTTGTAGTATCAAACGGCGACAATGTCGTGGTCACCGGTACCGTTAGGACAAATGTTGACTACGGTTCCGAACATTCCTTTGAGGTATTGCTTGAAATAACTAATGTAGAGTAAATAATGCTACAAATAACACATTATGGATTAACCTGAAGTGATATTATGGGAAAGTACCCGGTTGTAATGACCATTGCCGGCTCTGATTCCGGCGGTGGTGCAGGCATACAGGCTGACCTGAAGACCTTTGCAGCGCTGGGAGCCCACGGCACATGCGCACTCACCTCAATTACCTCCCAGAACACTACCGGAGTGCTGGATATCCATGACCTGCCGCCCTCTGCCATTGCATCCCAGATTAAGGCTGTGGCATCTGATATGGATATTGCCCATGCCAAGACCGGTATGCTATCATCTTCTGATATTATCCTGACCGTTGCAGAAATGGTCAGGGAATACGGGATACCATTGGTGGTCGATCCGGTCATGTCTGCAGAAGCGGGAGGCAGCCTGCTGCAAAGTGATGCTGTGAAAACCTTGCAGGAGGAACTCATTCCCCTGTCAAAGGTGGTAACTCCTAATATTCATGAAGCAGGGGTGCTTGCAGGGATAAAGGTCAATGACTGGCAGGATGCAAAGGAAGCCGCCCGCCGTATGGTAGATGCGGGTGCCAATGCCGTAATCATCACGGGCGGACATCTTGACGGGTCTGACCTGCTCTATGACGGGTTGGATTTTACACTGATAGAGGGGGAACTAGTCAAGGGCGGGACACATGGTGCGGGATGCACTTATTCGGCGGCCCTGGCAGTATTCCTTGCAACGGGACATTCATTGAGGGATGCGGCGGCAGGTGCCAAGCTGTTCGTGACCAGGGCCATTATCGAGAGCCGGTCAGTGGGTAAGGGTGTGGGTCCTGTGAATCCGGGTTGGCATACCTTGAGGACAGCCCAGATGTATGAGGTGCTAAGCGATGTACAAAAGGCGGTTGCCATTCTGGAATCGTCTGCGAATTTTGCCGCCCTCATCCCTGAGGTTGGCTGCAATGTGGCAGCAGCAGTGCCCTATGCATCCTCGGCGGATGAAGTGTGTGCGGTTAAGGGCCGGATTGTCAGGCTCCAGGACCGTGCCCGTGCCGTAGGATGTCCGGCTTTCGGTGCCAGCAGCCATGTGGCCAGGATTGTGCTGGCTGCCATGCATCATGATGCTGGATTGCGGGCGGCCCTGAATATTCGTTATTCTGAGGATGTGCTGGAGGTGGCAAGGGATATGGGGCTGGCTGTGGCTTCATTTGACAGGGCACACGAGCCCGAGGGTGTGAGTACTATGGAATGGGGCACCCGGACTGCGATTGATAATTACAGGAAGCTGCACAACCGGGTGCCGGATGTGGTGTATGACCTGGGTGCGGTGGGCAAGGAGCCTATGGTACGGCTGCTGGCGCACAGGGCTGTGGATGCTGCTGGGTTGGGTGTGGAGATTGGGAGGGGGCTGGATGAGGAGTAAAATGTGAGGGAGGGGGGAATACTTTCACTCTACTTTTGCCAATCGTTTATATTTTGCAGCCTCATCGTAAATCTATCATGGCAAAGAAATTAAGGCATGACAGGCACACGGTATCGTTGCTTACAGACCATCTGGTGTTTTCTCCCAAATATAGGGGTAAGGTGTTGGTGGGCGATGTGGGAATGGTGGCTTAAGCGATTATGCGGAAGACTTGTGTCGAGGAGACTTTTTATTATTTTCTGATTACTAAATATTACTACTTAAGTATTTCGCAAACTATATATGTGGCCCTGGCATTCCCAGAACAAATTAAAAAGTCTCTTAAATTTAATGAATGTGGAAAGTATCAGTCCACTCCTAATATGAAAAAAGAAAAAGGTGTGATGCCGAAGTATCACAAGTAGGTGTCCAGAATAACCTGTCTGCTACCATCAAGGAATTCTGCAACAATTACCACATGGTCTCTCTCGGCAAATTGACCATCATCTCCCTTAATCGTCACAGTTTCTCCAACTCTTGGATTAGCACCAACGGCAGTAGTATTGCCTGAAGTTCCCATTGAACCATATACCTTTGTGGGATTAGTACTATCGCCTGGTGTGACAGTGACGTTTAAATAACTCAATGCGTCAGCATCAGGACCACCTGCAAATGTAACATCAATCTTTTCACTTGAAATCTGTGACACTGTTGCAGCAACCACATACGGCTTGGACAGAGAACTACCCATACTAAACACGAACGTTGCAATGACTGCAGCCAGGATGACAGTGATTGCGACCATCAGGATAACACCGATGACCGGAGACACCGCATCTTCGTCGCGTGTAAATTTTCTATTTGCTTTCATATCTCTTCTCTCTTTACTTTTGTTTTTTTGCTAATATTCGTTTTTCGAGCTTCTTTTCCCACATATCTGTTGCCTGCGTGTATTCACATTCCAGATAATGGGCCACGGCCTTGGCTAAAGCGTCTTTAGTGTTCTTTTCACCCGTTTTTTCTTTGA
>QBUR01000061.1 GCA_013374385.1 Candidatus Methanocomedens sp.
TGTGAACCTAACACCCCAACGTTACCATTGACGCATTTCACATTAGGATTACTCCAAATGGAGGGAGCAGCCGTTGGGCAATTTGTGATATAACTTCTTGTCGTGGCATCGGGATATTGTCCAGTAACCATTCATGGTTGATGTTGTCAAAACAGCCTTTAATATCTCCTTCCAGTACCCAATGAGCAGAATATCTTGTGCTCAAACAGGTAAAAGCTTGCGAACATGCATCGTGTGTGCGTCTGTTTTTTCTGAAGCCAAACGATACTTTGTCAGCTGTTGCTTCTGCGACAGGGTTTAAGGCAAAGGCATGTAATGCCTGCATTGCCCTGTCACGCATGGTCGGAATACTTAAGGGTCGTTTTTCCTTCTTACCATATTTCTCAATATAGACTCTTCGTAATGGTTTTGCTTTGTACTTCTTAGAAGATAGCTTAAGAACAGCTTTCATTTTGGCTTTTGGTGTTATCCACTTTTCGCCATCAACTCCGGCTGTTCTGTGTCCCTTATTTTGAGTTATTTTTCTTATTGCCAACAGCTTCGCATAAAACGAGTTGGTTAGCAGATATTGTAGTCTTTTTACTAAATGCCATTGTCTTTGATACACTGCTTTTGTAATTCTGGTTTGCAGCTTATTGACGCATTCCACAGTAGGATTACTCCGAATGGAAGGAGTAGCCGTTAGGCAATTTGTGATGTAACTTCTTGTCGCACTGCGTGCTTTGCGGTGAATTAGATGAACGAGAAAAACTTTGGATGGCAAGGACTTCCCATTTATCTTTTCAGCGGAACTAACTTGGACGACCCTGAACCCGACAATCTGCCTGACATTGAACCGGCAGCCAGCAGGTCATCATGGATGCCTGCGTGTGACACTTCTATGCATACCTCGGTTCCACAACCGGGATTGTGGTATCCACTTCAAAAAGCATGGTATTTTGACCGGATTTACAGGATTTACAGGATATTGACGTTGCGGTATATCCTATAAATCCGGTCTAATAATTTTCAAATTACCCTTAGATTTGAAGTGGATACGAATTGTGCCATGTTTTTCTTTTGAACAAGCTGTTTTAGGGGTTTATTGAATCGACAATAACAGCCCCCCCTTATTTCACTTATCCCCCAACTCAAGCTCTGCACATGAGTATCCACATGCATACAGTAGCATCAGGGCCGGGCCGCCGGACAAGTGTTAGAGGGGCAGCAAGGGGTGCGCTGGATGTTGTGCCGGTGGAGTGGCGCCATGGCAATATAACTATATTAATCATACCATTTTATAAACTACAGAGTGCACAAAGCCATTTTTCCCTTCTCTGCGTACCTCTGCGAACTCTGCGGTTCGTACTGAAATGCTATCCTGCTGCCGGATGTATTCATTCACCCAGCCCCACCTTGCCTATTCCCCAACCCACGCTCAGGAACATGAGTATCCACACGCATGCAGCAGCGTCAGGGTTCTGGTCGCCGGACAAGTGCAAGCGGGGGCAGCGAAGGGTGAGGTGGTAGGCGTTAACAGCGCAATCATACTCTTTGCACAGGGAATCGGGTTCGCCATACCCATCGGCCCTGCCCTGTGGGTTGCCGAACAGTTGAGGGAGCACGGGGTGATCGTGAGACCCTGGCTCAGTATCAATGCAGTTGACGTGAACCCGAAACTTATGTCATACTACAGTCTGCCGATTGACAAAGGCGTGGTGGTGACAAAGGTAGTGCCAGACAGCGAAGCAAATAAATCCGGCATCGAGATGGCAGATATCATAATCAGGATGGATGATATCCAGATAAATTACATGCAGGACATGATAAAGGTCATCAACAAACACGAAGTAGGAGATAAAGTGGAAGTGGAAGTGGAAGTGGAAGTAGAAGTAGAAGTAGAAGTAGAAGTAGAAGTATTCCGTGGCCAAGAGAAGGTACGACTTGAAACCGTACTTGAGAAGGCACCAACGCTCCAGCTTCCACCTGTCCCGCTCATAGAACCGGGCCAGCATGAAGCAGGACTGCCCTGAAACAGGGCGGTCATTTCTGAATATATTCGCCCACCTGCGCCCGGCTCACCAGCACCCCACCCAGTAATATAAACCCGCCGCCCATTATTGTGGCATATGAAATGGGTTCGCTGAGTATGATAAAGGCAAAGACCACAGCACTGACCGGCTCCAGCAGTGCGATGATACTGGCACTTTGGGCCCTGACATGCATCAGCCCGTTAAGATATAGTATGAGAGCGGCGGCGGTGGGCAGCAGTCCGAACAGGACCAGGACAAGCAGGTTATCCAACACCACCCTGCCTGGTATGGCGGTAGCATATGGCGAGAAAATTACCATTGTTATGAACAAGGCCCAGGCTGCCTGCGCCGTACCCGAATAATTGTCCCTGAGATATCTTGAAGTCATGATTAAAGAGGCATAGCACAGGCCCGAAATCAGCCCGGCAGCCAGCCCCATGACATACATGTTATCTACATCTTTGAAAAGGGCACCGGGCTGAATGACTATAATAACTCCTGCGATAGAGATACCAAGAGCAAGTAGGCTGCTGCGGGTGATATATTCTTTTAAAATGATGGGCGAAAGCAGTGTAACATATACCGGCGCCGTGTACAATAGGAGGACAGCTATTGAAACTGATGTGTATTTGACCGAAATGAAATAGGAGAGCATAGTCCCGGCCTGGAATAATCCCAACAGCAGGATATAGTATTTCTTATCCCGTAGCCGCAGTTCACTAAGTCGGCCACAGCATCCGAAAAAAAGCGCAATGGTAGCCAGGCCGAACAGCAGCCGATAAAAGATAATGGAACCCAGGGGCATCTGTGTTGTGAGTTTTACGAAGATGCCAATAAGGCCGAACAGTGTGGCTGCAGTGGCTATCTGGAGGTAGCCTTTGAGATGTGGAGGGAGCATCGATGAGGTATTGGATGGTAATGATATTTAGTAAGATGGGGTTTGTGGGATATGCAGCATATATTCAAAGAATTTATAAGGAGCATTCTGAAATTTATTCATCACCATTCCATGTATAAACGTACAACATATAGGGTAAAGTAGTGTTGATTCATAAGTACAACAAAAAAGGGGAAGTTATCTTTGAATGTTACAGATGCAATTAAACAGCGAAGGGTGGTCCATAATTTCAGGTCCGACCCTATACCCGATGATGTGCTTTATAAAATCATAGAAGCGGCGCGGTGGGCCCCCAGCCCTTTTAATACACAGCCATGGGAGTTCATAATAATCAAGAACACGGACACGCTGAAAAAACTGGCTCAATGTGCGCCCACATCTAAGTGCGATGCGCCCCTGGCTATTGCTGTGGTAATACTTCCCATCACTGCGAAGTACCCATTCCACCAGCAGGTGGGTGAACCTGAACATGCCGGGGCCATGGCTGTCCAGAATATTATGCTTGCTGCCTGGGAGTTGGGTGTGGGTACGGCATGGGCCACTATTGAAAAGGACAAGGTCAAGCAGATACTGAACATACCAGAAGAATTTGATGTGCTGACCATAATACCCATAGGATATCCAATGGATGAGCCGTCCATGCATGAGGAAACTGACCGAATGCCAGTGGAAGACCTTATGAACTTCGAGAAATTCACAGGATTATCTGAAGGCAGGATAATGGTATATTGAAAATATGAACTGGTATGGAGGAGGGGTGAAATACACCTGGAACATCGATAATGGTACTTGAGGTTGGTAATTTCAGCGATGTGGCATAATAAATAAACTTTGGGTGATGCCGTAAACATTATTAAGTACGAACATGGCACAGTCTCATAATCCAGTTATGTAATAAAAAGTAGACATAGCATCACAGAAAATACATATTTATATAATATATGAAGTAATTATAGTATCTGTGATAT
>QBUR01000060.1 GCA_013374385.1 Candidatus Methanocomedens sp.
CCAGCTGTGGCTCAGAAACTTACAGACCATATTTGGACATTGAAAGAATTATTAACGTTCAGAGTGCCTGTTCAGTAACTGGGGGACACGACCAAAATTTCTAACCATGCATCATCTTCGTATAGTTAAGCAGCCCGCCAGCCAGTATAATCTCACGCTGCCTGTCTGAAATATCCAGGATGCACTCAAAAGTATTCGACCCAACCTGCACAGGTATAGTGGTAGCACCGCCTTCTATCAATTCCCTGACTCCGCTTAACCTTATGACATCCTCCTGCCCCACTGCATCATAACCTGCAGAGTCGGCAAATTCCAGTGGCAGTATACCGAAGTTCACAAGATTGGCCTTATGAATCCTGGCAAAAGATTTGGTAATAACTCCCTTCACGCCAAGGTACATGGGTGCCAGAGCAGCATGTTCCCGGCTGGAACCCTGGCCGTAGTTCTCGCCGCCTACGATAAATCCACCCTGATTCTCCCTGGCCCTGGCTGGAAAATCAGGGTCTATCTGGGAGAACACAAATTCACTGATGGCAGGGATATTGCTGCGCAGGGGCAGTATCTTCGGACCTGCCGGCATGATACCATCCGTACTGATGCCATCCCCCAACTTGATGAGGAGCTTCCCCTCAAGGTCGATGGGTAGCGGTTTTGCTTTTGGCAGTGGTTTGATATTCGGACCCCGTAGCACCTCAACCGAGCCGGGATTATTTGATGGACTGATCACCATAGAATCATCAGCCACAAAAGTATCAGGCCATACAACTTCAGGGTACTCGCCCAGTTTCCTTGGGTCAGTTATTTTCCCGGTTAGGGCCGCTGCCACACAAACTTCGGGGCTGGCCAGGTAAACACTGTCATCCATGGTACCCGAGCGCCCTGCCCAGTTCCTGTTAAAAGACCTGATGGATACCGAATTCGATGGCGGGGATGAGCCCAGCCCTATGCAGCCGTCACAGGTGGTCTCCATGATACGTGCACCCGCTGATACCATATCAGCCAGTGCACCGTTGCGGATTATGGTCTCAAGCACCTGCCTTGAACCGGGTGTGATATGGAAACTCAGGTCAGGATTGACCTTCTTCCCTTTCAAAGCTTCAGCCACGACCATCAGGTCCTTATAACTGGAATTGGTACATGAACCTATGATGACCTGCTGAACAGGTGTGCCTTCCAATTCAGACACCTTTACTACGGCATCAGGAGAGCCGGGCTTTGCAAGCATGGGCTCCAGTTCGCTTAAGTTAATCTCAATATGCCCATCATATTCTGCATCCACGTCTGCTGTCAAAGACTTCCAGTCATCCGGCCTGCCCTGCATCTCAAAGAACTGCCTGGTAATATCATCGGATGGGAAGAGGGAAGAAGTAGCTCCCAGTTCAGCCCCCATATTGGTGATGGTGGCCCGCTCGGGCACAGTTAAGGTGTCAACCCCTGGCCCGTAGTATTCAAAGACCTTGCCCACACCGCCCTTTACCGTAAGCCGTCGCAGCATCTCCAGAATGACATCCTTGGCACTTACCCAGGGGTTGAGTTTGCCGGTAAGTTTGACGCCGACCACCTCTGGCATCTTCACATAATAGGGTGCGCCGCCCATGACCACTGCCACGTCCAGGCCGCCCACACCGATAGCCAGCATACCGGCCCCGCCCCCAGTGGGTGTATGGCTATCCGAGCCTATCATGGTGTTCCCTGGTTTAGAGAAACGCTCAAGGTTCACCTGGTGGCATATTCCGTTACCCGGTTTTGAGTACTGGATGCCGTACTTGTAGGCGAAGGTCTGTAGGAAACGATGGTCATCGGCATTCTCAAATCCGGCCTGAAGCATATTGTGGTCTACATAACTGACTGCCAGCGGTACTTTGACCCGGGGGATGTCAAGTGCCTCGAACTGGAGGTATGCCATGGTGCCGGTGGCGTCCTGGGTCAGGGTCTGGTCTATTGTTATTGCTATCTCTTCTCCGGCTACCATTTCACCTTCGACGAGATGGGATGAGATTATCTTTTGTGTAATATTCATGCTCATTGAATTCACCTGTAATTAAAAAAAACTCCGGATATCGTATATACCTTTATTTTTATGGTCTTCTGGCTGCTTATTCATTCTTTTACCTAAATAAGTACTTACTTCATTTAATTGGACAGATCCGACCAATTTTTTTAATGAACCTTACCCCGTGCCATCGATGCAAAGATGCCACCAAAACACAGCACCGAAAATATCATGAAAGCAGCCTTTACACTTTCAACAAAAGGAGCATAATATTCCAGCGTTATCTGGGCCCTGCCTATAAATAGTGCAAATAATAACATGGCAATTCCCATACTCAGCATCTGTCCCACCAGTCGCGTCGTACCCAGCGTTCCGGAAGCAATCCCATAATATTTTTTTTCCACACTGGTCATGATCGCATTAGCGTTGGGTGATGAGAACAGGGCATAACCAAAGCCAAGCAAAATCAGGTTGAGTACAATAAATGTCAGGGTAGTTTCAGTGTCCAGTAAGGTGAAAAGAAACAGCCCTATTGTCATCACCACCATACCTAATGAAGCCACTACTCGCGGCTCGACCCTGTCTGAGAGCTTGCCTGCCATAGGTGAGAGAACAGTCATCACAATAGGCTGTGCCACCAGCACCAGACCTGCACTTTGGGGGGGCAATCCTTTAATATATTGCAGATAAAGGCTCAAAAGGAAAGAAACCGCAAAGGTGGCGGAATATTGGATGAGAGCTGCCAGATTGGAGAAGGTAAAGGTCCTGTTATTGCTGAAAATGTCCATATTCACAACAGGATGTTCCACTTTCTTTTCCCAGTAAATAAACAGCACTATCCCTGCCAAACCGAAGGATATCAGCCAGGCACCCAGGATATTGGGCAGCAGGGAAAGACCGTACATTATAGATACCAGTGCAATTCCGTAAATGATGGAACCTCCAAGGTCAAAACTTTCTCCTTTTGCATCTGCCCATTCTCCTTTCATTTTCCAGATGGTGAAGAAGATAACTATTATGCCGAGAGGTACATTTACCAGGAAGATACTTCGCCACCCGAAATGCTGTGTTAGGAAGCCGCCCAAAAACGGACCCATGGTAAGTCCCAGATACACTGCTGCCACATTTATTCCAAGGGCCCGTCCCCGCTCTCCAACCGGAAATACTGAAGTGACTATGGCAACAGCAGTCCCAAAGATCATTGCACTTCCTATCCCCTGCACTATCCTGAATATGATAAGTACAATGACTGAAGGTGAAATTGCACAGAGGAAAGAAGAGATTGTGAATATCACGATCCCATATATGAATATTTTTCTCCTTCCATAGATATCTGCTATTCTCCCAAATGGAACCAGGAACACTGCTGCGGCCAGTAAATACGAGGTCGTGATCCAACTTAGCAACACAGCATTAACACCAAATTCGATGTCAATGTACTTGAGCGCAATAACGACGGATGAGCCCATGAAGGGAGTTAGGAATGATGCCAGTGTAGCGGCTATGAGTGCAGAAGTCTTTGCCTGGTCTTCATCCATTTATTTCTTCCTCCAGTTCATCCCTCACCTGCATGAGCAGTATGCCCATTCTGTCCATTCTGTCCAGTCCCTTCACACCCCAACATATCTGTGGGCGAATCCTCTTGCAGACGGGCATCACCGGTATCCAGCAATTTTTTGGCAAGTTTTGGGTGCTGGCAAGGATGATGGGGGAGGATTGGATGAGGTCAGGAAGGGGGATGGTTTTAATGAATATTTCGTTCATGGTATCTTGGGGAGTTTTTGGGTTTATGGTATTTAAGGTTGAATGGTGGGGTGTGGGGTTGTTTTTTATTTGGATGTGAACTTTATC
>QBUR01000059.1 GCA_013374385.1 Candidatus Methanocomedens sp.
GTAGACCCGGCCGTACATTATCCGTTTTTCCATGTAAATTTTTGCATAGTATCCTTTATTGAAGAAAAAACTAAGCTCGGGTTCTACGATAGGGTAAAACAATTTTGCAGGAAGAAGTTTTGAATAGGATATAATGTCTGCATCATGCATGGCTATGGCATAACTATCAAGAGTTGCTACTCCCAATGCTATCCAGGTGTCCTTGCGCTTACCAACAAACATGATGATGTCAAGCCCCTTTTCCTTTAATTCATCAACAATATGCATCACAGTGGGGCCATCACACCATACAATTGTATGGGAGATCTTTAACCTGGAAAAGAATTCCTTAACTTCAACATATTTATTTTCATCATCTGCGGCAAGAGCAATGACGACCCTGTTTAGATATGTTGATTCATTTATATGGTCAATAATATTGTTTAGACTAATTCCATGTATCTCTTCATAGAGCATCGGTATCAATAACGTCATAGTACGCTCATTTTTTAGCTCTTCGAGTGATGATATGATAGACGTTTCATCTATCCTGAAATCGTGGATAGTCGTTATCCATTCCGGTCTAAAATCCATTTACCACACCCATTTCTACTTTACGTAGATTTATATTTGTATTTGAATTTATATGCCTGTCTTTTTCCGGTATAATTTCAGCATATTCTTCACAGTATCCTCTTTTACCATGCCCAACTGAGACACAGTCTCAAAAAACCGTGCAGGAACTGATACTTTGTCTATATCAAACCCTTCCTGTTCTTTAAACTTATATTTTGCAAGGAATATCTCCCTGCCTATTGCTTCAAGTTCATCCCTGGTCTTTTTGATACCTACACATCCAAGAGCATCTACCATGTTCTGCTCACTATAAACACCCCTGGCAAACAGGCAGCATACCAGACTATTATTGACCATGCGCCAGTAGTCCTCATAAATGAGTTTGTCCACCATTTGTTCATCGCTCAACGGCTTGCTGGAAGCTTTCTGGTCTATGCTGTATCCTCCATTGTCCAGGTGGGAATGCCGCACGCCCACTATCTGACCCACTATTGAAGCGGGGCCTGTATGGTAACCTGCAATCTCAAGTCCTCCCAGGTTTACGGCAAAGTCCTCGCCGCCATATTCTGCTGCTGCAAAGGCAGTACCTTTTGCCATGGCCTGATAGAATTTGTTTGGCATTTCAACAATGCGGTCTATCATTTTCAGGTAATTATCAGTATCACCCCAACGCAGTGATATGCCCAGGGTATCGGGTGGTGTGATAAGGTCGCGTTCATACATTTCAGTGGCCCACGCCAGCACACCTCCGGTGCTCATGATATCAAGACCATGCTGTTCACACCTGTCGATAAGACGCAGCACATCCTCACCCATAGTGATACCAAGGTTCGTACCCAGGGAATAGATGAGTTCATAATCATAACTGATATGGGATACCTCGAATTCGTGCCCTTTCTGGAATTGTGTCTTGAGCATAGCGATGTGAATGCACCCGATAGGACAGTTACTGCATGCTATCTTTCGCAGCAACAGGTTATCTGCAAAGTATTCGCCTGAAATACTCTCGGCATTCTCAAAGTGCGACTGCTTGAGGTTCTTGGTGGGAAGCCCTTTCAACCGATTCAGTACATTGATATTGGCAGCCGTGCCCAGGTCATGGTACTTGTCCATGACTTCGGTATCCACAACTTCTCCATAAAGTTTGCTGTACATCTTCTTGTAGGCGGGCATATCCGGCAATTCTACCTCTTCGGTCCCTGATATAACGATGGCTTTCAGGTTCTTGCTACCAAATACCGCACCCATGCCCAGCCTACCGAAATGGCGGTACGTATCCACATTCACATTCGCATACCTGACCTGGTTGACCCCGGCCTTACCTATACGCATGATACTGCGCCTGCCCTTTCCGGGCTCTACTTCGCGCAGAATTTTGCCTGTTACCTCTACAGATGACAGGTTCCAGATACTTGTGGCGTCTTTGAGCTTGACTTCATCATCGTGTATCGATAAGTAAGAAGGTTTTGCAGCACGTCCTTTAATGACTATGCTGTCATATCCGGCAAACCGCATTGCCATTGCCAGACGCCCGCCTGCATGGGACTCACCCATTTCCCCGGTCATTGGTGACTTGAACATGGACACCACCTTGGAGACACAGGGGAAGATGGTGGTCAGCGGCCCGATACTGAATATGATGGGATTCTCAGGTGAGAATGCATCGATGCCGGCCGGACATTCTTCCAGCAGTAATTGGGTAGCTACTCCCGTACCGCCCAGATATTTATCAAAAAGGTCGCTGCGGTCCAGGGTATGGTGTTCACCGGTATCGAGGTCGATATATAATACATTGGACCACATATCACATCACCTCGGTCTTTACTAATTCAAGTACATCGTGACTGCAAAACTTGGCACACACTCCGCAGTGGATGCAAATTACCGGCATATTCGCCCTGTCAAAATGAATCGCTCGAGGCAGGCAGGCATCAGCACATAATTTGCATGAATCGCACAAGTTCTTATCCAGCACCACACCGCCGCCGTTGCGGGGTGTCAGGGCCCCTGTCGGGCATGCCCTGGCGCAGGGTGGGTCAATACATGAACGGCAGACAATTATCCCGATTCCGCTCTCGATACCTCCGGATGTACGGACATCAATGGCACTGTCTATCAACGATACTGAATCTGCATTGGTGCGACTGCATGCAAGCATACAACTGTAACAATTTATGCACCTGTTGGGGTTCGCTACTTTAATTTTGGCTGGCATTACTCGTCCTCTCTTTCAATATAATTTAGCAGAAGATGCATTTATGCTTTTCATTCCAAAATATTTTCATTGTTTCAGGAATTCGGCCCGTTTCTGGCTTCGACTGCAAATACTTCAAAAATGAGATATTCTAAGTTTTAGAATCATGGATAATCGAATTAATCAACTGCTCACCCTCATCTGATTTGAATAATGGGAGTTCCCAATCCTCAATTATCTTTGACCTGCAGACCTTTGAATCTTCACCAGTGAGAGGATTGTGGCCCTGTTTTTCGAACGTTTGTTTGTAAACCATGACACCTCGGCGCTGCCATGCAGGTGTTTCTGCCAGGTTTATACCATGTTCCCAAGCAAGCTGATGCAATTGTTCTGATTTCATACCCTTCAGCTTTTCTGCAGCTTCTTTAGCATTCATCCCGTCCTCACGCAACAGATAATAACCGTATGAACTTATCAGATTACGCCAGCACTCATTTTGTCGCCAGTTGAGGTATTCAGTAATGTCATTGCGATCTATGATGGATACCCTTGAATCAAAGGAAAGGGGTTGCGCACTTTCCAGGTTTATGGTAAGTGCCGAAGCAATGAAGCTGGGAATTACAGAATCGATTTTCTCAAGCCTGCCGTTAAAAGGTAAGTCCTGGCCAAACACCAGGTTAATCTCATCCGAGAACAGATATGCTAACGTGGGATTAATACCGCTTTTGCTGAAAAAATCATGGGTAGAGCGTACCATACCCTCAGCAAAAAGAATATCATAAGGTTTTTTGAATTCAAGTTTATGGAGGGCTTTGGAAAAACCTCTGCCGTCCACTCTTAATACGGCAGTGCTGGCAACCTTTAGCTGCGAAAACAATTCCCGATTCTTCATCCTGTTATTGTGAATCTTTAATCAGATTCTTTTTCAGGCTTATCTGCCTCTTTCTTGAAACGATGAGTCATCTGTTTAATAATGATTATGTCACCTGATGCAATTACCCAGCGGTAAGGAAGAATTACACCTTTACCCGCTTTATTGAATAATTCCGGGTTGATTTTCCCAACAGCCAATCCTG
>QBUR01000058.1 GCA_013374385.1 Candidatus Methanocomedens sp.
TAAAGTTTTTCCAGTCTGGATACAGCTTCCAGCAAAGTTTCATCGCTCTTGGAGAAAGTAAACCTGACAGTGCTTGCGCCCATTTCAGGGTTTTTGTAGAAACTGCTATCAGGCACAGCCACCACACCGATTTCAGCGGCAAGGTAATGCGCGAAGGTAACATCATCTCCCATGTCAAATACAGAAATATCAGCTAAGATGTAATATGCCCCCTGAGGGAGTTTACATTTAAATCCGCAGGTGGTAAGTGCATTATAGAGCATATGCCGCTTTTTGTCATACATATCAACCAGTTCTTCATAGTATGCAGGAGGCATATTAAGAGCCGCAACACAGGCATGTTGCAATGGAGCTGGTGCCCCCACTGTAAGAAAATCATGCACCTTGCGAATAGCACATGTCAGATGGGGTGGTGCAAGCACATACCCCACACGCCACCCAGTAACGCTGTATGTCTTACTGAAACCCTCGATAGTAATGGTGCGCTGGTCCATGTCACCCATAGAAGCAATACTGGTATGCTGCGCCCCGTCATAGATGATATGTTCATATATCTCGTCCGTTATCACAGTAACATTATTATCGGTTGCAAGGTCGGCTATGACCGAAATCTCTTCTTTCCCAAACACCTTCCCTGTGGGGTTGTTGGGCGTGTTCAGAACCAGTGCCTTTGTCCTGTGATTGAACGCCGCAGCCAGCACATCAGCATCAAAGGTAAAATCGTCTCATTCCAGAGGCACGAACCTGGGCACTGCACCGGAAACTGAAGCATCAAGCCCGTAATTCTCATAAAATGGTTCAAAAATTATCACCTCGTCCCCAGAGTTTATCACCGCCAGCATTGAAGCCATCATTGCTTCGGTAGTGCCGCAGGTAACTGTCACTTCCTGTTCAGGGTCTGCCTGGATGCAATTGAACCGGGCGGCCTTGCGCGATATCTCCTCCCTCTATTCCCTGGTGCCCCAGGTGATTGCATACTGGTTATTGTCAGCCATAACCGCATCACAAGCTGCCTTTTTCAGTTCTTCAGGTGCAGGAAAATCGGGAAATCCCTGGGCAAGGTTCACTGCATAATGACGCAGCGCCAGCCTTGTCATATCCCTGATAACAGATTCACCAAAATAGTCGCAACGTTTTGATGTCATGAGCAACTCACTTACCAGCATAAGCCCACATATTCAATCTCATTACAGGAAATGACGTTGCGCCCATCAATTACCAGCGGTCTTTTCATTGTCGCAAACTCGCTGCACAATGACCTGAATTCATCCCATTCAGTCATCACAAGACAACCATTGGCACTTTCCAGGGCCTGCACCGCAATGTCGCAATACCGGATGCTATTACTATCAAAAAGCAGCCGCATATTATCAGCGGCCATAGGATCATATGCAGTAACAAGCACCCCCTTGTCCAGCAATGCCCGTATCACAGGTATGGACCTGGATTCCCTGATGTCATCGGTATCATTCTTAAATGCCAGGCCAAGCACTGCAATGGTCAGGCCGCTCAGGTCGCCCAGCCTGGATTCCAGCATGTCTAACATTAACAGAGGTTGGACTTCATTGACCTTGACCACAGAATTAAGCAATATAGGGTCATATCCCTGCTCTTTAGCCTTCCCTATCAGTGCCTTTACGTCCTTGGGAAAGCACGAACCCCCAAAACCCGCACCAGAGTTCAGGAAATGGGGTGATATCCTGACATCCTTACCCACAGCTTCCATAACCTGGTAAGTATCAATGCCTAGTTTCTTGCATATATTCCCGACCTCATTTGAAAAAGATATCTTGGTAGCAAGGAAAGAATTGTTGACGTATTTTATCATCTCTGCTGTGCTGGGATCTACATGGGTTATCTCACAATCAAGAGCAGCATACAATGCAGATACAACATCATCTGAACGTTTGTCTATAGCACCTACTACTATCTTATCAGGATGCATGAAATCATAAACGGCCTTTCCTTCACGCAGGAATTCTGGATTCATGGCAGCACCGAAATCCACACCTGCCGTTTGGCCAGATGTCTTTTCAATTATAGGTACAACTACATTTTCAGTAGTCTGGGGCACTACTGTACTTTTTACCACCACAACATGATAGCTGTTCTTTTTAGCCAGTGCTGCACCAAGGCTTTCACTGGCGGCCCTTACAATGGACAGGTCGATATTACCTTCATCATCCGACGGCGTACCAACGCAGATGAACGATACGTCAGTATTGGACACAGCATCATCATAATCCCTGGTAGCCTTGATGTTCGTACCTGCATGTTTTGTAAGTAAATCTTCTAGCCTCTCTTCGTAGATTGGAGGCTCACCCCTGTTTATCATATCCACTTTTTCAGGGTCAATGTCTATACACACTACGCTATGCCCAAGTTCAGCAAAACACGCTGCTGTTACCGTACCTACGTAACCGGAACCTATTACAGAAACGTTCAATTTTAAATCACCAATTTCAACAGTTTTTATTCATGGGGATAGTAATCCCTTACAAATTCACCGGGCCAGATATTACTGCCGGACTCGATGACCGACCCCACGTTCAACATGCAATTAATGCCGGTATG
This sequence comes from Candidatus Methanocomedens sp., assembly GCA_013374385.1. Taxonomy (GTDB): domain Archaea; phylum Halobacteriota; class Methanosarcinia; order Methanosarcinales; family Methanocomedenaceae; genus Methanocomedens_B. The sequence continues at coordinate 2,575 of QBUR01000058.1, forward strand.
CACATTATCACCCATGATGGTACCCAGTTTCCTACGCCCGGAATCGACTATTTTTTCGTTTATCTTAACTTTGATATTGCCGCCATCGTGCCTCAGATTCGCAACCTTTGTCCCTGCACCGAAATTGCAGCAGCTGCCAATCACACTGTCACCCACATAGGACAGATGGCCCACATGTGTTCTGTCCATAATTATCGAGTTCTTGACCTCAACAGCATTGCCGATACGCACTCCCCTACCCAGGCTGGTATACGGCCTGATATAACAGTTAGGTCCAATATCGCAATCAGGTCCGATTATTGCTGGTCCTTCAATATATGCACCGCTACGGACCTTGGCACCCGCTTCTATCATCACAGGACCATGGATGTGTACATCATCCTCAATCTCGCCCTTGATATCATTGCTGATGGTCTTAAGATATTCCATGTTCGCATCCAGCAGATCCCACGGCCTGCCTACGTCCTGCCATGTACCGGATAGCACCTGATATCCTACATGAATGCCGCTATCAATCATATCCTGGATGGTCCTGGTTATTTCGTATTCGTCTCGTGTGGATAGGGGCGTGTTGTCAATGCCACCGAATACTTCGGGTTCGAATACATAGATACCTGCATTGGCAAGATTGGTGGGGGGCTTGTCAGGTTTTTCATGTAGTTTGACGACCAGCCCCTGGTCCACTTCAAGTACACCGAATTGTGACGGATCGTCCACTTCCAGAGCAGCCATGACCGCAACTTCATCCCTCCCAAGCAGGGTCCTGACCTGTGCTGTTGTGACCATGACGTCGCCATTCAACACAAGGAACCGCTCATCAATTAAAGCACGTGCAGTACCGATAGCGTGGGCAGTACCCAATCGTTCCTCCTGTATCACATAATCAATCTCAACACCGAACCGTTCTCCTTCCCCGAAATGTTCAATAATAGTATCACCCTGGTATCCTATTATCAGGATAAAGTGGTCCACACCAGCGTCTTTTACCTTTTCAATAACGTGCTGCAGTATAGGCTTGTTCCCGATAGGAAGCATCACTTTAGGACAATGCCTGGTAAGGGGGCGCATGCGTGTTCCTTCTCCGGCGGCGAGGATTACGGCTTTCATATTGTTCCTGTTTTATATCTGTTACAATAAAAAGATGTGGTTATTTTCAAGATTGTATGGG
>QBUR01000057.1 GCA_013374385.1 Candidatus Methanocomedens sp.
ATAGTAACTTCGGGGCCATTACCCCGATAAGAGGTGCGCTATGGGTTCTACTCGACATATTATAGAAGTGAAGAGTAACGGCTTATGTTAGCGTTTTATAGGCTGAATAGTTACGTATTCTTAATACTTGTTTCAATTATCCATCCTGTATCTGCCCTGGACCCTTTCATTACTATTAATGTTCCTGTAGAGGAAGAACCAACAAAAGGTTTATTTTTAAATCCAGAACATCCCAGCAGCACCTTCCAACAAGGCCAGAATATTTCAATTTTCAATAACGACAGGAACAAACGCTATTTTACTGTGGTATGTGATAGGAACATTTTTGATAACGGAACCAATAATACAAAATATCTCAGGTATAGAAACCGTGCGTACATACAACTCAATGAACCCGGAATTTTTAACTTCCATCTGCTCACTAAACCTACAGTCACTTTCCAAATAACTGTGGTGGGTGATGCAACAAGTACCAACGTGCAGGAAACACAGGACAGACCGGTAGATACGCCGGAAAAGGATGAACTTTTCCCAGGTATGGGTGAATTGCCAGCCCTGGGAATGTTGCCTGCATTCATATTCCTAATCCTTGCATTCCTGACAGCTAGAACCAAAAAATAGGTCATCGCAAAGAAACAATTATGTAGATAGCAATCTATCTACATCCCCCTAAATACCAATACACTGATGACCATGTTTCTACAATTCAAATCACAGGTTTCACAAGCCCTTACATCTGCCCTGGAAGCGAACAGTCTGAAAATAACCGAACTTAGCTTTGAAGAGTCAATCCATGCCGATATTGCATCATCGGTAGCGTTCAGGCTGGCCCCGCTATGCAGGAAAAGTCCGAAGGACATTGCAGAAATGCTGGCTGGCTCCATCGAACTACCTGAAGACGGACTTATCGACAGGGTCGAGACCGTCGGGCCTTATCTTAACTTCTTTGCCAACCCCACGTTTCTGGACCGTACCTTGTCCGACATACGAGCACAGGGGCCGAATTACGGCATCCGTACCGGGCGTGGCAAGGTCATCCTGGAACACACCTCAGCTAACCCCAACGGCCCCCTGCATGTCGGACATATCCGCAATTCCATTATCGGGGATACCCTTGCCCGCATTCTTAAAAAGGCAGGGTATGAGGTGGAAACCCAGTATTACATTAATGACATGGGCAGGCAGATAGCCATAGTCTCATGGGCGCTGGGACATTTTGATTTCGATACTTCAAAAAAATCAGACCATGCCATCGCTGACATCTACATCAAGGCGAACAGGGTATTGAACGACGAACCTGACAAAGTAGCCGAGATAGATGCCTTGATGCAGCGTATCGAACATGGGGACCCTGATGTGGCAGAGCGGTTCAAACATGCCGTTGACCGTGCCATGGAAGGCATCAAACATACCCTTGAGCGATTGAACGTCCACCATGATTCCTTTGCCTGGGAGTCAACCTATGTCCGCAACAGCGATGTGAGCACCACTATTGACCGTATTAAGGATACGGGCAGGGCTGTTGTTGATGATGGTGCCCTGATGGTCGACCTTACCGATTATGGTTTTGAGAAGAAACTGGTCATCCAGCGCAGTGACGGCACATCCCTGTACACTACCAGGGACCTGGCATACCACCTATGGAAAGCCGGGCACTGCGACAGAATGATAGATGTGCTGGGAGCGGACCATAAACTGATATCGGGTCAGTTGAAAGCGGTATTGAACGCACTGGGTGAGAATGAGCCAGAGATTGTGATATTCGAGTTCGTATCCCTGCCCGAGGGCAGCATGAGTACCAGGCGGGGTAAGTTCATCAGTACCGATGAACTGCTGGACCAGATAGATACCCAGGCATTGGTAGAAGTGGAGAAGCGCAGGCCGGACACAGATGATGATTTTAAGCGTAATGTGGCAAATTTCGTGGGTATAGGCGCGGTTAGGTATGATGTGGTCAAGGTCTCGCCTGAGAAATCCACGATATTTGACTGGAGGGAAGCGCTGGATTTTGAAAAGCAGGGTGCTCCGTTCATCCAATACAGTCATGCCAGGGCGTACAGTATAATGGCAAATGCAGAAGAATCAGGGATAAATCCGGCTGCCCTGGAACACGACATATCCGTGTTGGTGGAAGACCAGGAGATAGAACTTATAAAAAATCTGGCCCGGTTCCCTGCTGTGATTGACTCGGCGGCCTCGGACCTGAAACCCCACCACCTTGCTACCTATGCCCGGGAACTGGCCGACTCCTTCAACCAGTTCTACAGGTACGTACCTGTGCTAAACGCCGAAGCGCCACTGCGGGACTCAAGACTGGTGTTGGTGGACTCTGCAAGGATTGTACTGGCCATTGTGCTGGACACACTGGGCATATATGCACCAAAGAACATGTAAATAATACCGAAAAGGTAATTATCGTTCTGCTCCTAAAACACGTTGTCAGATTCTGAGGTTTATATAAAATGCAATACCACGCCGAAGTTACCATTGGGCTTAAAAGCGGAATGTTAGACCCTGAAGCAACCACCATCCAGAAGGCACTTGAACACCTTGGTTTTACCACCAATTCCCTTCAAATGCAAAAACGGTTCATACTTGACCTTGATGCACCGTCCATTGATGAAGCGCGAGCCAGGGTGAATGATATGTGCATGCGCCTGCTGGCAAACCCTGTTATCCATAATTACGATATAGTAATTGAGGAATCAGGATGAAAATTGCAGTCCTGCAGTTTGGCGGCAGCAACTGCGATCATGACGTGCACTACGTGCTCAACGAAGTTATTGGCGTAGAAACCGACCTGGTGTGGTACAAAGATGAACTGGAAGGGTATGATGGTGTGGTAGTACCTGGCGGATTCTCCTATGGCGATTACCTGCGCGCGGGTGCCATAGCTGCCAGGGCACCTATAATGAATTCCCTCAGGAAGATGGCAGATAAGGGACTGCCTGTGGTGGGTATATGTAACGGATTCCAGATTCTGGTGGAATCGGGACTATTACCTGGTGCACTTATGACCAACCGCTACCCGAAATTCAGGTGTGAGTGGGTCAACCTGAGAGTGGAGAACAATACATCCCCGTTCACCAATTCCTTCAAAATGGGTGAGGTCATCAGGATACCTATTGCACATATGGAAGGAAATTATTTTGCAGATGAGCACACACTGTCCGAACTCGATTCACAGAATAGGGTAGCATTCAGGTACGTGGATGAGAAAGGTAATACTACTGATGAAGCAAACCCCAACGGCTCCATTGAAAATATTGCAGGAATCATTAATAAGCAAGGTAATGTCCTCGGAATGATGCCACATCCGGAAAGGGCATCCGAACATATACTGGGTTCAGAAGACGGTAAAAAGATTTTCGATTCAATGGTTTCTTACATTTCCTCAATCTGACCTGCCAAACGACAAAGTGTTACGTATGTCATTCTCACATTCAGCTGTTGCCGCCACTACCGGGCAGGGGGTATCTCATGGCTCCGGCGACTGATATTGCATTGACCATGCTTTGTCCCAGTCGCAGCAGAGCTGCGGGGTATAACGAT
>QBUR01000056.1 GCA_013374385.1 Candidatus Methanocomedens sp.
TTCAAATTTTAAATAATACTATTAGTTAAAGGTTTTATGCTAATTCAGCACATAATAAAATCATGAGTTATTAAATTTTTCATATACCGAGTAATCTCTTTACCATGATACCTTCTGTTCATTTTATACCTGCCCATGTTCAGTCCGCAATTATTCTACTGGTTGAAGATATCCGAATGGAGGCATGAGAATCCTATCGCCTTCAGTCACGCACTTCTAACTTAATACCCCCAATCCTGTAAATAACCCAACGACCCCAATTTTAGCTATTGTCCGTCAAAATAATGAATCATTCCCATCAAATCTCCCTTTACAAAAACATGGCTTAAATCAATCAACTATTTTCTAAAATGTTCCATCTAAGAATCAACATAATACTAAACTAACCATTCTTAATCTCCCCAACAACCTCCCCCTCATCCCTCTCCAACCCATACTTCCTCTTGAAAAAAGCCAGCACATTCCTCACATCCCTCTCCAGGAACTCCTCTGCCTTTTCATGCTCAACCTCAACATACTGCGGCCAGTCAAAGAGCGTCACCTTCTCGTCGCTCACAAAAATATTGTACTCACTCAAATCACAGTGCACCACCCCCTTCGCATATGCCAGCCTCATCTGCTCCAGAATCCTGTCCAGATACCACTCAGGGTCCAGCACCTTCGTCTTAGTCAGCTCGCCCCCCTCTGCAATCGCCATCACAATCACATTGCGGTTGTGGTCCACAGGCTCGGGCACGCTCACCTCAGGGTACAGCCGCTGCATGACATCGAACTCCCGCTTCGCAGCTAGGCGCGCCGCATATATCCATGAGAAATGGTGCACCCCGTCCAGGTGCTCTCGCTTGCGCTTCACCTGCTTGAAACTCGTGCGCCCCTCCCTGTGGAACTTGAGTACCACCGGCTGCTGGCCCAGGCCCCCCACCATATCCCGCAGCCCCTCGTAGACCACAGACTCCTTGCCCACACCCAGCTCATCGCCAATCGCTGACAGGCTGCCCCGCTTAACCAGTGCATTCAGTGCCAGCAGGTCATAGCCCTCGAAATATATCTGGTAGCCCTCGTAGGGTACGGTCTGGCGCCTCAGCAGTCCCCTGTGCCCCAGGTCCTTCAGCACATAATTCAGCTGCCCAATATCCAGTTTGGTGTATCTGGACACCTCGTCCACAGGCACCCATTCATGGTATTTCATACCCACCTCAATACCTGTGAGTACCCGGAAGTGCCTGGATTCCAATGACATGAAAACTGAAGAAATATTATCTAACATTTGGTATCCAGATGGAAAGCATTTGATATAATTGGTTCTCTTTCCAAGCGTGCAGGCTGCAGGAACTTTAATTGTAGTCAAGGAGATACTATTTGATACTAATTTCTTAACACTTTGATTTTCAGACAATTATAATTTAACCACAGAGTACACAGAGAGCACAGAGGGACACAAAACTTGTATCACTTTTTCTCCTCTGTGTACTCTGTGCTCTCTGTGGTTTATTGCACATCACGTGTTGGAATTTACATTTAATTAGTCAACATTGTTTGGTTTTTCACTATAATCATCTGATTTGTCCTCACAATATATCTACAGTTAGTGTTCCTCCGTTCAATACATCCAGTTCAGCAACGTCCACGGTCTTCGACACACTGCCTGCGGTGAGCGTATATGGCCCGGTGGGTCTGGTGTCGAAGTTAGTCTGGCCTGAAATAGGGCCCTGTGTGGAATATGGTACTTCAAAGCTGTATTTGCCGTTATCGGCAGTAGTTGTCTGGGTATAGGTGAACAACCGGCCCTGGTTTGTCGCTATGCTGTTTGAAATGGTAACGTTGGCACCGTCTGGCGCACTACCAGTAATAGTAGCTCCTTCAACAAATTCGAATATCTTTACAAAACCGGTATTCTCGATGTTGAGATTTCCACTGTACAACATATTATATTGCGCTTTGCAGCTCTGTTCCATATTGCCGCCGCTGGCATAAGGATTGGGCAATGATTCATGTACGAGACGGTAATGTTTCAGTCCATCTCCGTCAAAGATATGCAGACGACCTTCCATGCTGGTGTACCAGTATTGTTTATAAACAAGTTGTTGCTGACCTGAAATCACGGCATACGTCCTGTAGTCACTCCAGTCGTGCCCATCCCATACACCCATAACATCATTAATGGCATAGGCCATGTAGGCGTTGCTTACAATGTAGCGTGAACCAGGTTTATCATTTACGCCAAGGTTCCATAGCACATCATCAGCAGCTTCTTCTGATTGAGCTGTAAAGAAAGTGGATGCGCCGGGGGCGTGGTTGGGACCGCCGCCGATGCCTGCCTGGAAGGGGTTGGCATTTGGTATCCGATGGCCGAAGTAGGTGATGACGTGACCGTAGTCCCACCAGGACATGACGCCGTAGGCGGTGTCAGGGTACTGGAACGTTTTACCTGCCGGGGGGCGGTCGTATACTGCATCGAAGTCCAGGCCGGGGTCCGGGGTGTTGTAGCGCATCCAGGTCATGGATTCGTGCCACTGGTAGTAATCTGAACTTGTCGCACCGCCGGCTGTTGAGCGTGAGGCTACGTTGAAGTTGGGCAGGAAAACTACCATTACCACTACAACAATTATGAGGGCGGATAGCAGGTGACGTGACAGGTCTGAGGTTATGAATTTCTGCAGGTCACGGGGGGTTGAGACCCGGGCTTTGAATTTGTGTGAGATATCCTTGAAGCCTGCAATGTCGAGAATTCCTATGCCTATGAAGGATGAGAGTATGGCTACATTGACTGAATAGTAGTAGAACCAGCGGTTTTGGGCTGTTGTAAGTCCAAACATGGTGATGCACCATATCAGGAACATGGCTTTTTCGGGTTCCCATTTGCGGAAGATGAGGAGGGCTCCTATGGCTACCATGGCAAGCAGGGCAATGTAATAGGTTGATACGAAATCAAAGATGCCGGGGTAATTCCCGAAATTGTTGGGGTAACCGGCGTATCCGAATATCATTTCCGGGCGCGGTGGGGATGCTTCTGCGATGGTTAGGGCGCCGCCTGTATGAGTCTGGAAGATGGTAAAGAAGGTCTGGAAACTTGAGAATACCTGGGGGACGAATAGTTTGGCTATGATAAGGCCAAGGGCGTATATGCCGGCAATGGTTAGTGGGTAGTAGATTTTGTTGATGTTCTTTTCTTGCATTTTTATGGATAATAAACCTAAAATGAGGACGAATACGGCGCTGCCCAGGGTGATTAGGATGTGTAGGTAGGAATAACGACCAGCTGAAAATCCATTCAATGGGTTTACAAAGAATATCACCAGAGGGAAGGCAGATAAAAATGTAATAAAGCTTACCAGAGACAGTCCTTCAACAGACCTTCCGCGCATGTGGAATATGATGTACTGTAGAACAATGAATATAGCAACAATACCGCCGTAGAATACGCCGTTCGACCATTGGAGTACATATAATCCAAAAGCAATTCCGGCAAAAATGAAGGAGGATTAAAACCATCAAAATTTCCCCGTCCACGAGGTCA
>QBUR01000055.1 GCA_013374385.1 Candidatus Methanocomedens sp.
TAAGTGTAAAACTATTTCTTTATACATGAAATATTTCATTGAATTAATGCTACCTTGTCTATATAATATAGCATAAAACACTTGTGCATAAAAAATAATGTGTAATTTCGTATTATTAATTTACAAAACAATCATACCACGATTATTGCGGGAGGAGTTGTATGCATATTGGAGACGGGTTTAATGCCATTATATATTCCAGGACATACACAAACCCTGTCGGTGTAAATTCCATGGGGTTTTTAATTGAGTATGGTCCTATAAGTTCAACCGGATTGTCCGGAACAAGAAATCAAGGATGATTTATCATGCTCTTTGAACCCATCGACATTAATGAACTTCACACTTCCAACAGATTCGTTCGTTCGGCAACCCACGAATGGCTGGCAGAAGAGGACGGCAAACCTACAGCGGCTATAGGTGATATGTACGAGGACCTGGCAAAGCACGAGGTCGGGCTCATCATTTCAGGCTATTCCTACGTGAACCCGGCAGGTAAGAGCAGCAATCGCCAGCAGGGTATCTATGACGACAGGTTCATAGGACCGTACAGGCAGATAACCGAGCGGGTGCATAGATACGGCAGCAAGATTGCATTACAGGTCGTGCACGGGGGCAGGCAGGCCCTGGTCACACCCGAATATCCACAGACTATGGCGCCTTCGGTAGTGAAGGACTCATCGTCAGGAAAGGTGCCACAAGCCATGACCGAAGAGCAGATATTGGGGACCATTGAAGATTTCGCCCAGGCAGTGCGCCGGGCGCAGGAAGCGGGATTTGATGCGGTGCAGCTGCATGTGGCACACGGTTTTTTGCTTAGCAGTTTCATTTCTCCTTACACCAACCGGCGTACTGACGAGTGGGGCGGGTCAGTAGAGAACAGGACACGCATCATTGTAGAGATTATCAAGCGCGCCCGGGAACTGGTGAGTGAGGACTTCCCGATAATGGCGAAGATGAATGCTACGGATGGTTTTGAGAATAAGGGTTTGGATACGCCTGAGTGTGTAGAGATTGCTGTTGCGCTGGAGAAGGCAGGAGTATGCGCCATCGAGGTGAGCGGTGGGATTTTTGAGGCAGGAGAGGTGATGTCCAGGCCGGGGATTAATGCACCTGAGAGGGAAGCGTATTTCAGGGATTATGCCCGGATGATAAAGCAAGGTGTGGGCATCCCCGTGATGCTGGTGGGGGGCATGAGGTCGAGGGCTGTGATGGAGGAAATGCTTGAGGGGGGTTATGCTGATATGGTGTCGTTGAGCAGACCACTTATTAGGGAGCCTGAGCTGGTCGTAAAGTTCAGGGAAGGGGTGCAGGAGGCTGAGTGTACTTCGTGTAACGGGTGTTTTGATGAGAGCGGGGTTCGGTGTAATTCAGGTAGATAAGCACCTGAGTAATCATATATTCACATTGACAGCAAGAACAGCCATAATAGGATAAACAATACCCTGCAGCACTTAATGGATAAGGTAGACTATGATGAATTCATGGAATGCCAGTACAAGATTCTGGAAGAAAAGGAAAAATTCGTTTCTTTGGATGAAATTTAATGGATTATAGTGTTAAGCTTCATCCAAATGCCGTGGCTTTACTAGGAAGTCTGGATGAAATTACACGAGATAGAATAAAGTCAGCCCTCGAGCACCTTGAGTTTAACCCGTTTAAAAGCAGGTCAAAAACCGATATTAAAAAGCTTAAGGGCACAAAAGGACGGCATGATATGTACAGATTAAGAGTGGGAGGTTTAGGGCCATCTATTCAGTTGAATCTGACACAATATGGGTAACAGAGATTATTACAAGAGAAAAAGGATATAACTGGTTATAAAATCTTAATGGTACAAATAACCGCAGAGGTCAAACATGAAACAAATAAAATGGCAACTCCTATTCGGCACGGCATTGGTCCTGTTATCAGCATTATGGTACTTTGCACACTACCTGATATTCCATGACGCGCATCACATCTTCATCTACCTGATGGGGGACATCGCTTTCGTTCCCGTCGAAGTCCTGCTGGTCACCCTGATAATACACCAGTTACTTGACAGGAAAGAAAAACATGCCAGGCTGGAAAAACTCAACATGGTTATCGGAGCCTTCTTCAGCGAGGTCGGGACCACACTGCTCACTAGGCTATCAGACCACGACCCAGGGCTGGACGGAATCAAAGAAGGGCTCATAGTGACAGGTGACTGGTCTGACGGGGATTTTTCCAGAGCCGACAGACACTTGAGGAATTACGAATTCGGTGTTGACATGGAACAGCTCGACCTGGCAGAACTTCGCAATTTCCTTGTAGAAAATAGGGATTTCATGGTAAGGCTGCTGGAAAACCCAGCCCTGCTGGAACATGAATCCTTTACAGAACTGCTCAGGGCAGTATTTCATCTCACAGAGGAGCTGGCCAGCAGGGAGGATGTAACACAACTACTAGATTCCGATCGTGAGCACCTGGCCGGTGATATAAAACGAGCATATACTATCTTAGGCGACTCATGGCTGGATTACATGAAACACCTGCAAGGCAATTACCCTTACCTGTTCTCCCTTGCCATGAGGACTAACCCATTTGACCAGGAAGCTTCACCCGTGGTAAAATAAATGGGCAATGAAATATCAGTTTGGCGTTGTACGGTATGTGGCTACCTGGCCGCAAGGCCTGAGCCGCCAAATCAATGCCCAATATGTAAGGCAACTAAAGAACGGTTTGAGAAATTCCCGCTGGGATAGTCAATAGATAAAAAGACGTCCCGACCGGGACTCGAACCCGGGTCTAAAGCTCCGCAAGCTTCAAGGATATCCGCTACCCTATCGGGACACAGCTACCTTAAAATCATAAGGTGAGCGAACTTCATATTCTATCCAATTGTCTTAAACCTTATCTATCACCTGTCGAAGACCATCTACTTCGATTTTAAGTTCACCAAGTTCACGGTGCATCTGCGTGAGTAGGTTATAGGTGGGACTGCGCTCATCCTTTACTGCCTGCTGCTGTGAGAAGCCCATCTTACTGGGCAGGATGAATATATACACCAATATCATGGCCAGTAGTGCCCCGAGGAGCCAGGACTCCCAGGAACAGCAGGTAATTGGGGAATAACTGGCGCATGTAGGCATCGCCCGGGTTGTAGTATTGTATCCTGGTCACAAGTACAAAATTCAGCATTGAGAATAGGAACTTGGTCTCGCTGACCAGTATGAGCATTCCACCAAGGATTGTAGACATACGTTTCTGTTGTGGAATAAATTTGGCTAACGGCATAGTGATATCACTTCGCTAAGGTATCTTTCAACTTGACTTTCAAAGATACGCGAATTGATCTATAATTTTTATTGAAAATCGATGCCAACAGGCTGTCCCAAAACTAAAAACGTGTGTACAAATCAACCGAGGTCTATCCCATATAGGACAATAACATTAAATAATAATCAATAATTGCCTAATTGAGATAAAATATAGTAGAATTGTATAATAGAAATTAGTTTTGGGACAGCCTG
>QBUR01000054.1 GCA_013374385.1 Candidatus Methanocomedens sp.
TTCAAGAAAATATTCGGTGGCGCATCGTCTTCAAAATCAGTAAGTGAAGAATATGTGGATCTTGACCTCAGTGATTATGAAGAGGTTGTTGAAAATGAACCTGCAGAGATGTATATCCGCATTGCAGAGTTAAATAACCTGAATGATATACCGGATTTGAAAAAAGAGATATATAATGGAAATATGCTTTTGGTGGATATCTCTCTGATCAAGCAGGATAAATTCAATCTGGACCGGGCAATTAAGGAACTCAAGCAGGTAGTAGAAGATACTCACGGAGATATAGCTGGGATTGGGGAAGATCAGATTATCCTGGCTCCGATGGGTGTAAGGATCAACCGTTCTAAAATCATCGGTGCCAAAAAGTGAGTGAGGACATCGAACCAATTTTAACCAGGACAACATGCCCCCTATGCCAAAGTGATATTGTACTCACCTGGCAGGTAGATAATATTCCTTATTTTGGCGAAGTCATACTTAACAGTGCCAAATGCGATTGTGGCTTTAAATATGCTGACACTATGGTACTTGGCCAGTGTGAGCCTGTAAAGTACACGTTGAGAGTTGAGTCACTGACCGACCTGGATGCCAGGGTAGTACGTTCCACATCCGGCACAATTAGAATACCTGAGCTTGGCATTAACATCGAGCCGGGCTCTGCCAGCGAGTCCTATATTTCCAATGTAGAGGGAGTGCTGTGCCGTATAGAAGATGTGCTGGGCATGGTGAGCCGCTGGCAGGATGAGCCGCCCCAGACCACTGACCGGGCCCATGAAGTGTTAAACGCACTGGATAAGGTGAAACGTGGTGAACTGGATATTACTATTATCATCGAAGACCCACTTGGCAACAGTGCTATCATATCTGAGCGGGCAAACAGGCAGGAAATGTCACCTGAAGAAGCTGAAAACTTGAAAACAGGTATGATTGTGCTTGAAAAGGATGACCTGCCAGAGTCATTGTGTTGAATACCTTTGTGGATGATTCACTGCAATACAAATTAGTAATCGATAATAATTAGGGGCCAGTTTTTACCCGGGCACAGTATCAATTTCATTCAAACTCAATATCGCCGACTTTGATACCTGAATCCACGATCTCTCCCACTATCCTGCCACCTGTTATCTCTGCAGCCCGGGGTGCATCTTTTTCTGGCAGGACTATCAGGAATCCCATGCCCATGTTGAAGGTCTTGTACATTTCAAGATCGTCAACATTACCTTCTTCTTGCAGGAATTTGAAGATGGGCTGAGGCTTAAGTGGGGAATGTATATTAAAACCAAGGTCAGTTATCCTGCGAAGTTTCAGCACTCCACTGCCCGTTATGTGGGCCAGGCCATGCACATCGCATTCCTGTATCACATCCAGGAGCTCAATATATATACGTGTAGGGATAAGCATCTCGTCACCAATAGTGGTCTCCTGATTGTAAGGGAACGGGTCATGATAACCATACGATGACTGCTCCATTATCTTACGGACAAGGGTGTATCCATTACTGTGGATACCTGAAGACGGCACTCCTACCAGTACATCACCTTCGGTTATGTGCTCACCGGTGATGACATGGTCCTTTTTTACTGCGCCCAGGCAGGTGCCGGCCAGGTCAAACCCGTTGACGATCTCGGGCAGGGTGGCAGTCTCCCCACCTACAATGGTCATTCTGCTCAGCTGAGCACCCCGCTGCAACCCTTCGCCTATCTGGGCCATTTGGTCTTCATCGGGTTTAGCGATTGCAAGGTAATCCACAAAGGAAAGGGGTTCTGCACCTATGGCCAGCAAGTCGTTGACGTTCATGGCAATGCAGTCTATTCCCACAGTGTTCCAGCGCTGCATTTCAGTGGCGATGAGCACTTTGGAGCCAACACCGTCAGTGGCCAGTCCCAGAGCATATTCGCCGAACTCTATGAGACCGGCATAATGACCTATGTCTGTTAAAGGTGCACCCAGACCTGTACGCTTATAAGTGATACCGGCAGCAAGTGCTTTGATGGCTTTTTCCTCAAGATGTATATCAACGCCCGAACGGGCATAGGTCATTTTTTCAGTCATATGAAGAAGTAAGAGCTTCAATACCTCAAAAAGACTTCGAAATTCAATGGCCTATAATATTGCGGTCATCTGCCCCTGTGACCTCTCCCAGAAGCTTACGTTTCATTTCCTTGCGCATCTCAGTGACTGAAGGGTTGGTCTTCCCATAAGTTCCTTTCACTTTGACCTTATCGGCATCAATAAGCACAATGGTGCTGGAATGGTATGTAAGACCGGTACTGTCCAACCTGACCCACATCTCACATTCTTCGAACTCCAGGTCAATGATAAAACCAGTTGTTCCTGTTCCTGTATACCTTACAGGGCTGCCTATATGCAGGGTGTTGCCATTACAGTCAATGAACACGAAGTTGTCCGGGACCTTGGGATTATTCATCCATTTTTATAAATGGGGTGTTATGCAATTTAACTATTTCGTATAGTCCCGAACATATTTGATGTTTTATGTATTATAAGCTCACAGGGATGCCCTTTCCTGCCAGGTACTCTTTCATTTCCTGAATGGTGAATGTACCGAAGTGGGCAATGGATGCGACAAGGACAGCATCGGCATGTGCATCATTAATGGCCTCATAGAGGTGTTCCAGCGTACCAGCACCGCCCGATGCAATAACTGGAAGGCTGACAGCATCTGCAATGGCCCGTGTCATGGGTATATCATATCCGGCAAGTGTCCCGTCCGCATCCATGCTGGTGGGCAGGATGGCGCCTGCACCCTGTTCCTCTACCTGCTTAGCCCATTGGACAGCGTCTATGCCTGTAGGTTGATTGCCGCCGTTAACCATTACCTCAAACCCGGACGGCAGTTGTGGGTTCTGGCGAGTATCGATGGCAATGGTTATTGTCTCGCTGCCGAATTCTGAGGCTGCTTCTTTTACAAGTTCTGGTGCTCGCACTGCGGCAGAGTTTATGGAAAGCTTGGATACGCCCACGTCCAGCATTCTCTGAATGTCCTGGACACTTGCAATGCCACCGCCTACAGTCAACGGTATGGAGATATTATCAACAGTTTTTGCCACAGCATCTACCATAGTCTTCCGGTTTTCGATTGTCGCTGTGATATCCAGGAACACCAGTTCGTCTGCTCCGGCATCACTGTATGCTGCACCATTTTCTGCCGGATTGCCCACGTCTTTTAAATCTACAAAATTGACTCCTTTTACCAGGCGGCCGTCCTTTACATCCAAACAGGGAATAATTCTTCTGTAATTCATTTTAAATCCTCTTTACAATTATCATGATATATGTAGTTCAAGTAATACCGGTGAATAGTTATTAATTCTTATGTTTTGGTACGTTCAAACGACACAATACCAAAATTCAGTTATACAGCGAATAGATCATATGCAGATGCAACGA
>QBUR01000179.1 GCA_013374385.1 Candidatus Methanocomedens sp.
CCATACAATTAGATTAATATAAATTAAAGCGATGTTAAAAATTATACAGATGTCATGATATTAATAGGGATACCTTTAAATCTAATGTATGCATGATAGGGCGTTACGTCAGCAAAGCCTCCCTAGTATACAGATCGGTGAATAATTGGACTGCATAAAATTTTCAATGCAATATTTTCGTACAGGTTCAGGTGTAGGTTTAGCTAATGCTGAATATAAGAGGGCTCGTAGCTCAGACAGGCAGAGCACCTGGCTTTTAAGGTGCATGGGTATTTCCATGCATTGGAAGATACCAGATGGTCGTGGGTTCAAATCCCTCCGAGCCCGCTTCTTATAATTACCCGGGGACGGATGTTGAAATGAAAAATACGAAAGAATTCAGTCTAATTGGTCATAATATGGTGCCGCAGCATATTTTAATACCGGAAAATGAAGCTAACAAAGTCCTGAAAGAATATGATGTGGACAAAGAGCAATTACCAAAAATAAAACTTGCAGACCCGGTTATTGTGGAAATAGGTGCTGAAATTGGAGATGTGATTAAGGTAATACGCAACAGCCCCACAGCAGGAGAAGCTGTTGTTTACAGACTGGTAATTGAATGAACTGTGAAAATGTTGAATTAAATTTTTATTCTGCTAAAAATAAGGAAGGTGCAAATCCGTGTTGGATAGACAAGTATTGTCCAGAGCTTACTTTACAAGAGAAAATATAGTCAGACATCATATTGATTCATTCAATGATTTTCTAGACTATGGACTGCAAAAGGTCATAAATGAACAGGCAACGATTGAGACTGATATAGAAGATACCTATGTCAGGCTTGGAGGGATAAGGGTCGGAAAGCCCACGGTAAAAGAAGCCGATGGTGCACAGGACATATTGTATCCAAACGATGGGCGTCTCAGGAACATCACTTATTCTGCCCCCCTGTTACTTGAAATGACTATCGTGAAAGGTGAAACTGAAAACGAACCTGTAGAAGCTGTAATAGGTAAGCTTCCCATGATGTTGATGAGCAAAGGCTGCAACCTGGCCGATATATCTTATGACGAAATGATCACAGTTGGGGAAGACCCATTGGATCCGGGTGGATATTTCATAGTCAACGGTACAGAGAGGGTACTAATGACACTGGAAGACCTGGCACCAAATAAGATATTTGCAGAGTTCGAGGTACGCTACGGAGATAAGATAGAGGTTGCCAAAGTATTCAGTGAACGTCGCGGATACAGGGCTCTGGTGGTCGTTGAACGTGGCCGAAAATCTATTGTAGAGGTAAGTTTCCCTGCTATTTCCGGCCGTCTTTCTTTTATCACGTTGATGCGGTCCATGGGTGTTGAGACCGACGAAGATATCGTAAACATGGTCTCCGATAATCCTGAAGTTATCAAGTTCATGCTTGAAAACCTTGAAGAGGCTGAAGTTCACACCATTGAGGAAGCCATGGAAAAGGTAGGTAGCCGGGTGGCTGCCGGGCAGACAAGAGAATACCAGATAAAACGAGCAAATTATGTTATAGACCGATACTTGTTGCCCCATCTTGGTAACGACCCTGATCACCGGCCAGTAAAAGCACAATATCTGGCGAGGATGGCCGAGTCCTGTTTTGAACTGGCACTGGGCAGACGCCAACCAGATGACAAGGATCATTATTCTAACAAACGTCTCAAACTGAGCGGCGACCTGATGGAAGATCTGTTCAGGGTTTCGTTCAACAGACTGGCACGGGATATTAAGTACCAGCTTGAGAGGGCAAATATGCGAAACCGTGACCTCAATGTAATTACTGTTGTTAGGGCAGATGTCCTCACAGAACGATTGGCACATCCACTCGCTACCGGTAATTGGGTTGGCGGCAGAGCCGGTGTATCACAGTTACTGGACCGAATAGATTACATGGCATCACTTTCACATCTGCGCCGTGTAATATCTCCTTTGTCCAGGGCACAGCCTCATTTCGAGGCCAGGGATTTGCACCCCACCCAGTGGGGCCGCATCTGTCCATCGGAAACTCCGGAAGGACCTAACTGCGGGCTTGTGAAGAACTTTGCCCAGATGGTAGAGATATCCACAGAGGTGTATGATATCAAAGGATTAAAACTAATCATGCACAACCTTGGCGTAGAACCAATAGTAACTCATATTTTGGGTATGGAAGAAAAACCCGGCACCTACGCCACAGAACTTGAGGCGATAGAACAATCTCTGGATTACAATACTAATGAAGAAGGGGGCAATTCATTTGAATAGAACAAGAGTTTTTTTGAATGGGGAATTGCTGGGTTACCATGATAAACCTAAAGAACTGGTTGACAATATCAGGCAGATGCGCCGTTCCGGCACAGTCCCAAAACAGGTAAATGTAGCACATTACCCAACAACCAACGAGATTATCATAAATAGTGACAACGGTAGAGCACGCAGACCTTGCCTGATTGTGGTGAATGGAAAACCACTATTGAAAGATGGACATATCGCACAGTTGAAAAATAAGGAAATTGTATTTGAAGATCTCATTAAGATGGGACTGGTGGAATATATCGATGCTGAGGAAGAAGAAAATGTATTTATTGCCGTGAATGAGGCTGACCTGACCCCGGAGAATACACATCTTGAGATCGACCCTGCCCTGATACTGGGTATCTGTACCGGTATGATACCTTTCCCTGAGCACAATGCATCGCCCAGGTGCACCATGGGTGCGGGTATGGTAAAGCAGTGCCTGGGAGTACCGATGGTAAATATGAAACTCCGGCCCGATACCAGGGGTCACCTCCTACACTACCCACAAAAAGCGCTGGTGCATACCCAGACATGTGATGTTATCGGTTTCGATGACAGGCCAGCAGGCCAGAATTTTGTTGTGGCAGTACTTTCATATGAAGGTTATAATATTGAGGATGCCCTGGTTATCAATAAAGGTAGTATCGAGCGGGGCTTAGGCAGAAGCCATTTCTTCAGGACCATGGACGGTGAAGAAAGACGTTACCCGGGTGGTCAGGAAGATAAATTCGAGATACCTGATCAGGAAGTGCGGGGTGCCCGCGGTCCGGAAGTTTATTCTCAATTGGATGAAGATGGGATAGTAAACCCTGAGATAGTAGTGGATCACAATGATGTGCTCGTCGGCAAGACCAGTCCGCCTCGCTTCCTTGAAGAACCCACAGAACTGGGATTGAGTCCCCAGCAGAGGCGCGAGTCAAGTGTTACTATGCGTTCCAATGAAAAGGGCATAGTAGATTCTGTCATTCTCACAGAGAGCGAGAACGGTGCCAGGCTGACAAAAGTTAAGATACGGGACCAAAGGATTCCTGAACTGGGCGACAAGTTTGCCTCCAGGCACGGGCAGAAAGGTGTCATTGGACTTATCATGCCCTTTGATGATATGCCTTTCAATGAGTCAGGTATGGTACCAGACCTCATAATCAATCCCCATGCCATTCCGTCAAGGATGACGGTTGCACATGTCCTGGAAATGATTGGAGGAAAAGTGGGCAGTCTTGAAGGCAGGCGCATCAATGGCACTCCATTCTCAGGTGAAAATGAAGTGGACCTGAGACTGGCCCTGAAACGTGCAGGTTATTCCCATACCGGCAAGGAAGTGTTCTATGATGGTATTACCGGGAAGCGCATCGAAGCAGATGTGTTTGTCGGTGCTATCCTGTATCAGAAACTCTACCATATGGTGGCGTCCAAGATACATGCCAGGAGCAGGGGTCCTGTGCAGGTACTTACCAGGCAGCCCACTGAAGGGCGGGCCAGGGAAGGCGGTTTGAGGTTCGGTGAAATGGAACGTGACGTGCTTATCGGGCACGGTGCATCACTTGCCTTGAAGGAGAGGTTGCTGGACGAATCAGATAAAGTAGAACAACTTGTGTGCTCTACCTGTGGAATGATCGCTACCTATGACAAGAGACGAAATGTAACATTCTGTCCTAACTGTGGTGCCGAAATTGGAATATACAAGGTGGAAATGAGTTATGCGTTCAAGTTACTTCTGGACGAGATAAAATCACTGGGTGTAGCTCCCAGGATGGTGCTTAAGGATGCAGTGTAGGGAGTAATAATAATGTCAGCAGTTCCAAAGATAATTAAAGAGATACAGTTCGGGCTTATTTCACCCAAGGAATACAGGAAGATGAGTGTCACCAGGGTTATCACGGCAGATACCTATGATGACGACGGTTTTCCAATTGAAATGGGTCTGATGGACCCGAAAATGGGTGTCATTGACCCGGGACTTCGCTGCAAAACATGCGGAGGCAGGGCAGGTGAATGTCCTGGTCATTTCGGACATGTGGAGCTCATCGCACCTGTGGTGCATGTAGGGTTTGCAAAACTTATCCGCAAGATATTAAGGGCCACATGCAGGGATTGCGGGGCACTTCTTCTGGATTCAAACCAGAAAAAACAATATCTCGAACAAATACGGATGTTAAAGAAGATTGGGCAGCCTATAGAGGATATTACCAATGAAGCTTTCAAGGAAGCAAGAAAGCCCAAGACATGCCAGTACTGTGGTGCTAAACAACTTGATGTAAAGGTAGAAAAACCCACTACGTATGTAGAAAAGGATGGGACACATGAACATAAGCTCATGGCGTCCGATATCAGGAGTAGGTTCGAGAAAATCTCGAATGACGATATAGAAGTTATGGGCATGGACCCCACTAAAGCCAGGCCCGAATGGACAATTATGACGGTGCTTCCCGTGCCGCCTGTGACCATGCGCCCCAGTATTACTCTGGAGTCAGGACAAAGGAGTGAGGATGACCTTACCCATAAACTGGTGGATATTATTAGGATCAATCAGCGGTTCCAGGAGAACCGCGAAGCAGGTGCACCCCAGCTTATCATCGAAGACCTGTGGGAACTTCTTCAGTATCATGTGACCACATTTATCGATAATGCGGTATCGGGAGTACCCCCTGCAAGACATCGTTCGGGAAGACCTTTGAAGACACTGTCACAGAGGCTTAAAGGCAAGGAAGGCAGGTTCAGGGGCAGTCTTTCAGGTAAAAGGGTCAATTTCAGTGCAAGGACTGTTATATCGCCTGACCCCAACCTGAGCATAAGTGAAGTGGGCGTGCCTTTATCCATGGCCATGGAACTGAGCATACCTGTCAATGTAACCAAACGCAATATCGAAGAAGTACGCGAATATATCAGAAGAGGTCCTGACAATCATCCGGGCGCAAATTATGTGATACGTGATGATAATCGCAGGCTCAAGGTCACTGACAAAAACTGTGAGGAATTAGCTGAAACCCTTGAACTGGGATGGAAAGTTGACAGACAGTTGAAGGATGGAGATATAGTTCTATTCAACAGGCAGCCCTCACTGCACAGGATGAGCATTATGGCCCATGAGGTCAAGGTGCTGCCACACAAAACGTTCAGGTTGAACCCGGCAGTATGTCCGCCATATAATGCCGATTTTGATGGTGATGAGATGAACATGCATGTGCTACAGACCGAAGAGGCAAGGGCTGAAGCAAAGATGCTTATCCATGTCCAGGAGAACATTCTGTCTCCCCGTTTTGGCGGTCCTATTATCGGCGGTATACATGACCACATATCAGGTCTGTACATACTTACCAAGGGTGATAACAGGGTAGATAAGAACGATTTCCTTGAAATGTTGAGGAAGTCACGGATCACAACGATTGTAGAACCTGCAGGTGAAGAGGACGGTAAGCCTTACTGGACTGGAAAACAAGTATTCAGCCAGATCCTGCCTGACGGGTTGAGCATGACCTATAAAGCGTTATTGTGCGAGAACTGTGACACCTGCAAGAAAGGGGACTGTCACCGTGACGCCTACGTGACAATAAGAAACGGTCAATTACTCAGCGGCACCATCGATGAAAAGGCTATAGGTGCGTTCAAGGGTTTGATACTTGACCGTATTGTTAAGGATTACACCCCGGCAGTTGCTCTTCAGTTTATTGATGATATGACCAGGCTTGCTATTAGAAGTATCATGCATTTCGGATTCAGTTTCGGCATAAATGACGAAGACATACCTGAAGAAGCAAGCGCTCAGATATCTGAACTGCTGGAAGAAGCCGAAAAGAGGGTTATGGACTTTATCATTGCTTTCAATGAAGACAATCTGGAACCACTGCCCGGCAGGACTGTGGCTGAGACACTCGAATTGAGGATTATGCAGGAATTGGGTAAGGCAAGGGATGCTACCGGTGAAATTGCTGGTAAATACCTTGGTCTGGACAATACTGCTGTGATTATGGCAGTGTCCGGGGCTAGAGGTTCTATGCTGAACCTGACACAGATGGCGGGATGCGTAGGTCAGCAGGCAGTGAGAGGCGAGCGTATACGCCGTGGTTATGCAGGCAGGACCCTTTCCAACTTTAATCACGGAGACCTGGGTGCAGCTGCTCACGGGTTCGTGAAGAGCAGTTATAAAAAGGGATTATCTCCTACCGAATATTTCTTCCATGCCATTGGTGGTAGGGAAGGTCTGGTGGATACAGCTGTCAGGACGTCACAGAGCGGTTATCTACAGCGCAGACTGGTTAATGCTTTACAGGACCTGGAGGTCCAATATGATGGTACTGTGAGGGATACCAGGGGAATGGTTGTCCAGTTCAAATACGGCGAAGACGGTGTGGACCCCATGAAAAGTGATTACAGCAGACCTCAGACCATACGCAGGATAATCGAGGATGTCATTGGGAAAGAGGTGGAATAAATGGCAGTGAGCACGAAGACCATTGATGAAATGACTGAAAACCTTCCTCTGCCCCAGAACTTGGTGGATGCCATTAGAAGTGACTTGCAAAAGGTTGATGTGACCAAAAAGCAGCTTGAAGATATTATAGAACGTTCACTGGAAAGTTATGAGTATGCTTGTATCGAGCCCTGTGAAGCAGCTGGTGTAGTATCAGCCCAGAGTATAGGTGAGCCCGGTACACAGATGACCATGCGAACATTCCACTATGCAGGTGTGGCAGAGATTAACGTTACACTTGGTCTGCCAAGGTTGATTGAGATTGTGGATGCCAGGAAGAATCCTTCCACACCCATGATGACTATCTACATGATTGATGAGTATGCCAAGGACCGTGACCTGGCCCGCAAACTTGCATGGGAGATCGAGGCCACGCATATCAGTCATGTGGGCAGTTTGTCTACTGACCTTACTGAGATGCTATTGGAAATTGAGCTCAATGAAAAGGCTATCATCCAGAGAGGTCTCACGGCCGAGGAGATTGCAGAAAAACTGGAAGATGAATTAGGTGTGACCGTTGTAACGGAGAAAAACATCCTCACAATCCGACCGGAAAATGAATCCTACAGGGAACTTTTACAGTTGAGTAAG
Organism: Candidatus Methanocomedens sp.; assembly: GCA_013374385.1. Lineage (GTDB taxonomy): Archaea > Halobacteriota > Methanosarcinia > Methanosarcinales > Methanocomedenaceae > Methanocomedens_B. Next base: position 7,346 of record QBUR01000179.1, read on the forward strand.
AACCTGGAAAGCGTGATAATAAAGGGTGTCAAGGCAATTAACCGGGTGGTCATCAGTAAGGATGATATTATTGGTGAGTATGTGATGTACACTGAAGGTTCGGCATTGAAGCAGGTACTTGTATTTGATGGTATAGATACCACGCGCACAAGTACCAATAATGTCAATGAGATATATGAGGTATTTGGCATTGAAGCTGCCCGGAACAGTATTATCAAGGAAGCTATAGATACCCTGCGTGAACAGGGTTTGACCGTTGATGTTAGGCATATCATGCTGGTGTCAGATATTATGACTGTCGATGGTGAAGTGAAAGCTATCGGTAGGCATGGTATTTCAGGCGAAAAAGCTAGTGTGCTTGCCCGTGCTGCGTTCGAGGTAACTGTGAGCCATCTATTGGATGCAGGTCTGAGGGGAGACGTGGATGAACTCAAAGGTGTTACCGAGAACGTTATTGTGGGTCAACCCATCAAACTGGGTACAGGGCACATCAAACTCTTGGCGACAAAAAAGACTTAAACAATGAAACCTTGTAGGAAGAAAAAATTCAAATGAGATGATATTTATGGACGTTGACCTTAACAAAATACTGAGGAGCACTGTACAGACCGGAACTGTTATTATCGGTTCAAAACGGACACAAAAGGCAGTTGAAAGTAACCAGGCAAAGGCTGTGGTACTTGCATCCAACTGTCCTGATGATGTGAGAAAGATGGTTACAGGGAAAGTACCTATTATTGAATTTCCTGGGATGGGAGTTGAACTGGGAACGATTCTTAGCAAGCCTTTTGCCATTGCAGCCATGGCAGTTGTTGAGTCGGGCGAATCTGATATATTGACAGTATTGAAAGCATAAAATAGGGGTTTTTTTGAGCGAAGTCAAGATCAACACTGACGGAATACGGTACATCGCCTTGTTTGAAAATACAACAGGAGCTACTGCCAAGGATTGTCTTGTTGATGATGAGAACAACAGGGTTATATTTGTAGTAAAATCCGGTGACATGGGGATTGCCATCGGTAAGAATGGTGAACATATCAATCGAGTTGTAAAGAACATCGGTCGCCATGTTGAAGTGGTGGAATATAGTGATAACCCTGAGACGTTCATCAAAGGTCTCCTGCTGCCTGCTAATGTCAATGATGTGAAGATTGGCTATAAAGGTGACAGACGCATAGCTTATGTAGAAGTAAGCACCAAAGAGAAAGGTCTTGCCATAGGGCGGAACGGACGTAATATCGAGAAAGTTAAGTTACTCGCTAAGCGACATCATGATATAGATGATGTTACAATCAAGTAGCCCACATAAATTTGACAATAATATGTAGTATATTTAGTATTTATACAAAATGAGAATATTACAGGAAGTAACATAGATGGGAAATGGAAAATACGCCGCTCGCAAATTGAAAAGTGACAGGGAAAACTTCAGATGGAGTGACCGGAAATACTTCAGGCGTGCATTGCGGCTCAATGTGAAATCAGACCCTATGGGAGGGGCACCCATGGGACGAGGAATTGTGCTTGAAAAGGTGGGTGTTGAAGCAAAACAACCCAACTCAGCAATACGCAAATGTGTCAGGATACAGTTGATCAAGAACGGACGACAGGTTACTGCCTTTTGTCCAGGGGATGGCGCTATTAGTTTTATAGATGAACATGATGAGGTTACTGTAGAGCGTATCGGCGGCCGGATGGGTGGTGCAATGGGTGATATTCCCGGAGTTCGGTTCAAAGTGATTGCCGTGAACAATGTGCCTCTCAGACAAATGGTTATTAATCGTAAGGAAAAACCAATGAGGTAGATATATGTACAAATTATTTGATAAATGGGAATCAACTGAAGTGGAGGTTCATGATATCGGTCTTCAGAGATATATCAATATTACTCCTGTTATTCTGCCTTATTCTGGAGGGAAACATGCCAGGCAGCAGTTCAGCAAATCGAACCAGCACATTGTGGAACGGCTCATCAATAAATTGATGCTGAGTGAGCATAACACTGGCAAGAAGATGACCACTTATAAGATTGTGAGTGGTGCCTTTGATGTTATCAACAAGAAGACAAAGGAAAACCCCATTCAGGTATTGGTCAATGCCATTATCAATGCCGGACCCAGGGAGGAGACGGTCAGGCTGAAATATGGCGGTATTGCAGTACCCAAGGCAGTGGACAGTGCTCCACAGCGCAGGGTGGATATTGCATTGAAGCTTATCGCCAAGGGTGCACAAAAGTCAGCCTTTAAGAGCCGGCGTCCTATTGAAGAGACACTGGCAAACGAGATAATCGCAGCAGCGAATTACGATGTCAAGTCCTATTCCATCAATAAGAAGGAAGGAAAGGAACGGGTTGCGAAGGCTGCACGGTAGATGTTATACTGCGGCATATTCCAGGTATGCCGCAATTGTTTTTTAGGACAGTCATATTGAAAGTGTGTTAAATTTTTCTTATTTATCCAGATGTTAAAACTTTTCAGAGGAAATTGAGATGGGACGAAGGAAAAAGATGGTTGAGCGCGTGACCGTGCTCATGAATGACCCGGAACATATCCGGAATATCGGTATAGTGGCACATATCGACCACGGTAAAACTACGCTTACAGATAATATCCTGGCCGGTGCCGGTATGATTTCAAAGGAACTGGCAGGCAAACAGTTGTTCACTGATTCAGATGCGGAAGAACAGGAGAGGGGTATAACAATTGACTCCGCCTGTGTTTCTATGGTCCACGATTTCGAGGGGCAAGAATATCTTATCAATCTTATTGATACGCCGGGCCACGTGGATTTCGGCGGTGACGTAACCAGGGCCATGAGGGCCGTGGACGGTGCTGTGGTTGTAGTGGATGCAGTTGAAGGTACTATGCCTCAGACCGAGACCGTGCTAAGGCAGGCGCTAAAAGAACATGTAAAACCAGTGCTGTTCGTCAACAAAGTTGACAGACTGATAAACGAACTGCAGGTAGATGCGAAGGAAATGCAGATCCGGCTGGGTAAGGTCATTGACCACGTTAACAAGCTCATTAAGGGCATGAACGAGGAGAAATACAAAACAGGATGGCGCATGGATGCGGCAGAGGGTACTGTGGTATTCGGTTCTGCATTGTATAACTGGGCCATCAGCGTTCCTTACATGAAAAAGTCTGGTGTTACGTTCAACGATGTATATAATTATTGTAAAGAAGAGAACCAGAAGGAACTGGCAGAGAGATGCCCGCTCCATGAAGTGTTGAATGATACAATAATCAGGTTCCTTCCCAATCCGCTGGTTGCCCAGAAGGACAGGGTGAATGTGATATGGCACGGAGATAAGGAATCCCAGGAATATAATGATATGGTGTCTGCCAACAAGGAAGGTGATGTGGCACTAATGGTCACTAATATCTCATTGGACCCTCACGCAGGTGAAGTCGCAACTGGCAGGTTGTTTAGCGGTACCTTGAAAAGAGGTATGGAACTGCACGTTTCCGGCTCAACTAAGACCAACAGGTTGCAGCAAGTGGGTGTATTTATGGGTCCTGAGCGACTTGAAGTTGAGAAGATACCGGGCGGAAACATTGCAGCAGTTACTGGTCTGAAAGATGCGTATGTGGGTGCGACCGTTTCAAGCAAGGCTGATATGATCCCGTTCGAGTCTATAAAGCATGCAAGTGAGCCAGTGGTTACTGTGGCAGTTGAAGCGAAGCACATGAAAGACCTGCCAAAACTGGTGGAAGTGCTGAGGCAGGTGGCTAAGGAGGATAATACCCTTAAGGTCACTATCAATGAGGAAACTGGCGAACACCTGATGTCGGGTATGGGAGAACTTCATCTTGAAGTCATTGGACACAGGATAGAGAGGGATAAAGGTGTGGAGATCACCACCAGTCCGCCAATTGTGGTGTACAGGGAAACTGTGCAAAAACACGCGGGTCCTGTGGAAGGTAAGAGTCCTAACAGGCATAACCGATTCTATATTGAGGTTAAACCCCTGTCCAATGAGGTAGTAGACCTTATCAAGTCAGGAGAGGTTTCCATGCGCATGCCCGAAGTGGAACGCCGTGAAAAGTTCATGGAAGCAGGTTTCAGTAAGGATGAAGCAAAAGGTATTTCTACAATTTATGAGTCGAATATTCTGATTGATATGACCAAAGGTATCCAGTACATGAACGAGACTATGGAATTAGTAATTGATGGTTTTGAAGAGGTCATGGTTGGCGGACCACTCAGCAGGGAGCCATGCCAGGCTATCAAGGTCAAACTCGTAGATGCAAAACTCCATGAAGATGCTGTGCACAGGGGTCCTGCACAGGTGATTCCGGCAGTTCGCTCTGCTATACAGGCAGCCATGTTATCGGCTGACGATACATTGCTTGAGCCCTACCAGAACGTATTCATCCAGACACCACAGAACAGTATGGGTGGAGCCACTTCAGAAATACAGGGGCGCAGGGGTGTTATCAGTAACATGACCCAGGAAGGGGATTTGACCATTATTGAAAGCAGGGCACCTGTGGCTGAACTGTTCGGGTTCGCCGGTGATATCCGCTCTGCAACTGAAGGGCGGGCTTCGTGGAGTACGGAATTTGCTGGATTTGAACCGCTTCCAATGAGTTTATTAAAGGATGTAGTAACAAAGATACGGCAGCGGAAAGGATTAAAGGTCGAAATGCCAAAAGCCAGCGATTTCGTGGGTTTGTAAATTTGTGTTGAAAGTGCTTTTGCATCAGGTAACAACGACACAAAGTTTAAAAGCAGTAAAAGATATAAT
>QBUR01000053.1 GCA_013374385.1 Candidatus Methanocomedens sp.
TAGCATGAATTCCCCATACTGCAGACACCTATACCCCGGAATTAATTCCCTGGCCTTTAAATAGCACTCCTTATCATGATTTTCCATTTCTTTCATCAAACATCTTTGAGAGTAAATATTCAAAGTATCGTTCAATCCACACCCATTGCCTGTTGGTTGCATCATCGTTCAAATAAACCTCCAACTACTTATTCCACTACTTCTGTACTCATTTAAAACAAAGCAATCAGATTTATTCCAACTACCCCATAAAAATTACAAACATCCCCCAAATACCGTCCATCTGCGCAAACCTTTTCATCAAAAAGACCATTAAAACTCCCAATCACCAATACAGGGAATACCATGCAAGAAGACGAATACCAGCTTGAATACTTCTTTGAGAACGGCTTTGAACAAAAAACCTGTTCAAAATGCGGTAGTGTATACTGGACACGGGACCCGGACAGGACGACATGCGGCGACGCCCCATGCGACCACTATTCATTCATAGGCGCCCCGGTGTTCAAGAAGGAATTTAACCTCTCGCAGATGAGGGAAAAATTCCTCTCTTTCTTTGAGGAAAGGGAACATACCAGGCTGGCCCGCTACCCTGTTATTGCCCGGTGGCGGGACGACATTTATCTAACCATCGCCAGCATTGCTGATTTCCAGCCATTTGTGACCTCTGGAATGGTACCACCCCCGGCCAACCCCCTGACCATCAGCCAGCCATGTATCAGGCTGCCAGATTTAGATTCGGTGGGGCGCAGCGGCCGCCATCTCACCAATTTTGAGATGATGGCACATCACGCTTTTAATAATCCACAAAAGGAAATTTACTGGAAGAACGAGACCGTAGCTTATTGTGATGCCCTCCTTACTGATCTGGGTGCCGACCCCAAAGCTGTGACATATAAGGAAGAACCGTGGGCAGGCGGTGGCAATGCAGGACCATGTGTTGAAGTGCTTATAGGCGGTCTTGAGGTTGCAACACTTGTGTTCATGGACCTGAAGCAGCAGAAAGGTGGCGATATCATGATCAAGGGCGACTCCTATGTGAAAATGGATAATTACATAGTGGATACTGGTTACGGTCTTGAGCGGTTCGTATGGGCCAGCAAGGGTTCGCCAACTATCTATGATGCAGTGTTCCCTGAAATTGTCAGTAAACTGATGGAAATGGCAGGTGTGGAGCACAAACTGGACGACCTTGAGTATGCCAATATCCTTGCCCAGAATGCAAAGCTTGCCGGAATGATGGACATTACCGGGCATGCGAACCTCATGGAACTGCGCAGGAAAGTGGCTGATGAGATAGGCATTCCGGTTGAAAAGCTGCAGAAGATAATGGACCCGGTTGAAAGGGTATATGCCATAGCTGACCACAGCAGATGCCTTGCGTTCATGTTCGGGGATGGTATCATTCCCTCAAACGTGAAAGCGGGATACCTTGCACGGCTGGTACTGCGTAGGACCCTGCGGCTTATGGCTGAGGCAAGTATGGATGTACCGCTATCTGATATTGTCACCATGCAGATTGACAATATGTCCGAATATCCTGAGTTCAGGGAGAGGCTGGGTACCATTGTAGAGATACTTAACAGGGAAGAGGAAAAATATGCTGATACCCTTGAGCGGGGGCGGCGATTGGTAGCCAAGACAGCACGCCATTATATGGATAAAGGTGAACAGTTCCCACTTGATGAGGTTATCCAGATGTACGATACTCACGGCATACCCCCTGAGATAACAGCAGAGGTGGCCAAGGAGATCGGCCTGAGAATAGACCTGCCCGATACCTTCTATTCACTTGTGGCTGAAAGCCACAGTAGAGCAGAGGAAAAGGAAGAAGTGGAGGCGGTAATTCCTGGTATTGAGGGACTGCCTGATACAGAGAAGTCATATTATTACCAGCCTGAAGAGCTTGAATTCCAGGCAAAAGTTGTCACAGTGATAGATGGCAATATTATACTTGACAGGACCCAGTTTTACCCCGAAGGCGGCGGACAGCCCCATGACCATGGTATCATCACCAAAAGCAATTCCATCTACCATGTGGTGGATGTCCAGATTGAGCAAGGAGTAATATTGCACACGGTCACAGAGGATAAAATTGATCTGGAACCCGGGGATATAGTGGACGGTTCAGTGGACAGTGAGAGACGGATGGCCCATATGCGGCATCATACTGCCACTCATCTGGTGAACGATGCCGCCAAGAAAGTGCTGGGTAACCATATCTGGCAGGCTGGCGCTCAGAAGAGTGCTGAGCGGGCGCGTCTGGACCTTTCTCATTTCAAACGTATCACGAATGATGAATTAAAGGAAATCGAAATGATCGCCAACAAATCGGTAATGGCCAACATCCCGGTGGAGATTACATGGATGGACAGGACTGAAGCAGAGCAGAAGTTCGGGTTTGTGTTGTACCAGGGTGGTGTGCCGCCGGGTAAGCATATAAGGGTGCTCAAGGTGGGGGATGATGTGGAGGCTTGCGGGGGTACTCATGTAAGCAATACCGGGCTTATCGGTCCCATTAAGATACTTAAGACTGAGCGGATACAGGATGGCGTTGAGCGGCTGGAGTATGCGGCAGGCGAGGCGGCTGTGAAGCACTGGCAGGAGTTGGATGATTTGCTGCACCTGAGTGCTGATGAGTTGAAAGTTGCTCCTGAACACTTGCCAGAGACTACTGGTAGGTTCTTTAGTGAATGGAAAGAGTTCAAGAAGGAGAACGCCAGGCTTAAGGAAGAATTGGCATTGGTAAGAGCTGTTAGTTTTATTTCAGAAGCTATAGAAATCAAAGGAGTAAAAGTCGTAAAGAAAAACTTCATTGGTGCCGATGCTGATGAACTTGTGAAGCTTGCTAGTGAATTGACCGAAGATCCAGATGTGGTTGCACTATTAGGGAGTAACTTGGAAGGTGCAAAGATAGTTGCAGCATGTGGGGATTTAACTTTAATTAAGGGAGCAAATTCAGGTGACTTTGTACGGGAGATGTCTAAGGTCGTGGGCGGCGGCGGCGGCGGCAGGCCCGAACTGGCACAAGGCGGCGGTCCTGATGCAGGTAAGATTGATGAGGCTTTGGAGCGCGGGGTGGAAATGCTTCGGGAAAGCCTGACCTGACAATGTTAATGTAGTTGAAAGTGAACTCCTGGAAATTTGGATTCATCAGAACGGTCGGTTCAGAGCATTGGCACTGGGAATACCGGCCTCATTCTGTGGAAGGGGAAAAGCATATTACTTGGGGCGATTGGTTCTTTGAGGTTAAAACTGCGTTTTTTTAAACAATCTGCGACCAAAATGTGGTCGTGTCCCCTAGTTACTGAACCGGCACTCTGAACATTAATAATTCTTTCAATGTCCAAATATGGTCTGTAAGTTTCTGAGCCACAGCTGG
>QBUR01000052.1 GCA_013374385.1 Candidatus Methanocomedens sp.
AATCTGTGTCTAAAAAATAAAAAGACACTGATTTCACAGATTTACACGGATTTATAGTCGTATCTGTATTTGACACATTCGTTTGGATAACTGGATTTTGGTATAGTGTCGGATTCTGTTATTCCCTCCCCACCATTGCCTTCAATGCAACCCTGAACATCCCGAATAACTTCTTTCCTTTTGCCTTTGCCAGCAACTTACCAACCAGAATCGATGGGTGGTCAATATCCCCATACGTATTAATCAGCTCCAGCACCTCAGGCTCGCCAAAAAACTGAATCAGTTCATTAAAATCCTCATCACCCAACCGCCCGAACACCTTATGTATCCGCATCCCCACAGCCAGTTCGCGCCCCACAGCCTCACGCCACCGCCTGTCGTACTCCATCAGCGCCCCCGTTGAAGTATCACCTGACATCGCCGCCTTTGCAGCAACTTCTCCCGCTATCTTAGCACACAGGGCACCCATATACACACCGCCGCCCGAGGTAGGCTTGACCTGACCCGCCGCATCTCCTGTGATAAGCACACCATCGCCCGCCGTGCATGACTGCGGTCCCAGCGGAATGCAGCCCACCAGCATATCCGAACATCCCCTGGCAGCACGCTCCTTCATCCTTGGATTGCTGTCCAGGAACCGCATCAGATGCTCATAAGCGCTCAACTGTGTCCTTGCCGGATCGACACACAGCCCTACGCGTGCCGTATTATCATTCACAGGCACCGCCCATGCAAAGAACCCGGGCACCTCACTGCCCACGAACACCTCTACATGGTCGGTATCTGCAACATCATATACGGTCTCTATCTGCACCCCGGAAAGCAACTTACGCACCTGGCCCAGGCCGCTCCACCTTGCGATACTCCCCTGCACACCGTCAGCCCCGATGACCACTCCTGCCTTGATACCCATCTTCCTGCCGCCGCTTATGACCTCAAGCACCTTCTTACCATCAGCATCACGCAACCCCACTGCCTTCGTCCCAATCAAGACTTCAGCACCCGTGGCGGCAGCCTGGGCCAGCAAATGCCGGTCGAACATCTTGCGGTCCACCACATACGCCCTGACCTTTTTGCCGCCTATGGAAATGCTGCTACCGTCAGGTGCGAATACATGCGCCCCAGTAACCTCCTGGTACACCCATGGCCCGGGCTTAATCCCACACACATCCAGGGTCCTGCTGCTCACCAGACCCGTACATTGCACAGGTGACCCCACTGCCTGGTGTTCTTCAATCAGCAGTGTCCTCGCACCCCTCATCGCAGCATACCTGGCAGACATGGCTCCGGCAGGCCCACCACCCACCACCACAACCTCATATGAAACTTCAGTCAAAGGATATCTCACCGTTCCTGTTAATAAAGACAACAAAAGGCCGCTTTACCCTCCTGTGCTCTATCACACCAGGGATGTTCTCATGAATCTGGGTGATGATATCCAGTGTATTTTCGTGTATCTTTATTCCTGTCCTGTCAGCCTCATTGAATATAATGCGGGGAATAGCCATAACATCAGTATCCTGCTCGATGGTAATGGATACCAGTGACTGAAGCTGCTCCCATTCCACCAGGGTAGCCCTTGCCTTATCAATATTCTGGTGCGCCCGTTTTTCAATCACACTGACATTGACACGGCTGGTACTCAGCAGTTTAGCGATGCGGTCCTGTGTATAACCCTGCATACGAAGCTCTAACACCCGTTTTTGTCGCTTTGTCAAAAAAGAATCCTTGATAGGCATTGATAGTACTATCTATCTTTTCAAAGTAATAACTTTGGTGGATACTGCATTATGGAACAACGGAATAAAGAAAAAAATGAAAGAAAAAAAGAAAAACGGGGCGAATGCCGCCCCTTTAATAACTCTATTGAGGCTTTTCGTACAGCTTGGTCTTGGTCTTCTGACTACCATCCTTCATGTGAGGCTGCCTGAACACTGAGTCATTGCCCTTTTCAATCTCTCTGGCATCTATGGCCAGCTGGGCTGCTGCTCTCATCATTTCGTGGCCTGTCGCCGTTGTCAAGGTAACCTGCTCGATGTCTTTCATCATGAAGCAGGCAGGGAAGTTAATCTCTGCTACCTTGTCAGTCATATGGAGGGCTGCCAGTGCCTTGGCCTTTGCATATGGATTATTGAATCCTGCACTCTCTACCGCTTTTTGTGCACTCACCAGGAGATGGGGCAACTCAAGGTCCTTGCCAGCATCTGCCTGTGCAATGACAGCATCAAATGCTTCCTGTATCAGTCTGACCACACCACATGTGGACAGTACCTTCATGACATCGCTGTTGAAACTGGCCATCTCCACACAGTCCAGGAACTCTGTCTTGGCACCGATGAGTGGGTCCACTTTCATCATGATATATCCGAAACCTGCATCTTCCAGGGCCTGGCGATCATCTTTCTTGGTTGGGCCGTCAGATATCACGATGACTTTTTTATCTTTCCATATATCCCGTGCCGCTGTGGGGCCTGGTGCAGATGAATTTGGGCTGATCATGACATAGAAATCAGCTTCATATTCCTTGAAGTGTTTCGTATGTGCGGCCTCTTCCTTTCCCATTTTGGCTCCCGTACCAAAACTCCGAATCTCAATTCCCTGTCTTGCTGCAATCTCATCAAGAATGAGATCGACTACCTGGGACATCCCCAAGTTACCCAATTTAATAAATCCTATTTTAGCCATATGAATCACAAAAATGAAATTGGATGATGTACTTATATGTGTTTTGGAATTGTTCGGAAAAAATCATGTAATGGCGGCATAATTGTAATTATTAATATGTAACTTTAACTTCGGAATCCTTATGATAAAGCAGCAGAATTTATATGTCGGTGATATTAATTGGTGAGGGTTCTGGCAACCGGGACGTTTGATATACTTCATCCAGGACATCTGTTGTATCTGGAAGAAGCAAAAAAACTGGGCAATGAACTGTGGGTAATAGTGGCATGTAGCGCAATGGTAAACCATAAACCCAAACCACTGCTTCCTGAAAAGCACCGACTAGCCATGATGCAGGCATTGAAAGTGGTGGACCATGCTGTATTAGGTGACGAGCATGATATGTTCAAGCCTTTGACGGATATCCAGCCAGATATCATCGTGCTGGGACACGACCAGCACTTCAGTGAAAATGACCTTGAAAGGGAACTAACGTCCAGAGGGATACATGCAAAAGTGGTCCGCGTAACAAAACACGAGCCTTGTAGTACTTGTAGCAGCGGTGCCATCATCAGGTTGATACTGGAAAAAAATGAAGTTACAACTCAGGGAAAATTACGTTTTTAATTTCCCCTTATTTGAATGGTGTCCACATGAAAAAAGAATCTTGTATTGAAATAATTCTCATCCTGCTTTTCCTATTGC
>QBUR01000051.1:0-1109 GCA_013374385.1 Candidatus Methanocomedens sp.
ACAGGAGAGATAATAAATGGTAAAGATGTATTATGATTCAGATGCTGACATTGGTGTATTGAAAGGGAAGACCATAGCGGTAATTGGGTACGGAAGCCAGGGTCATGCCCAGGCACAGAATTTGCATGATTCAGGCCTCAATGTAGTGGTTGGACTCAGGGAAGGTAGCAGTTCATGGGCAAAAGCTGAAGCTGATGGATTGATTGTAAAGACTGTGGCAGAAGCAGCAGCAATGGCTGATGTTGTACAGATGCTTGTACCTGACGAGCTTGCAGCAGATATATATGCAAATGATATTGCACCAAATCTTAAATCAGGGAATGCACTGTCATTTTCCCATGGATTCAATATCCACTATAACCAGATTGTTCCACCAACTGACATAGATGTGTTCATGGTGGCTCCAAAGAGTCCCGGGCATCTGGTCAGGCGGACTTATGTGGAAGGCAATGGCGTACCAGGTCTGCTGGCAATACATCAGGATGCCACCGGTAAGGCCAGGCAGATAGGAATGGCCTATGCAAGGGGTATTGGCTGCACCAGGGCCGGTGTGATTGAGACCACGTTTTTGGAAGAGACTGAGACCGACCTGTTCGGTGAGCAGGTGGACCTGTGCGGCGGTACGGTCAGCTTGATAAAGGCATCATTTGAAACTCTTGTAGATGCAGGTTACCAGCCCGAGATAGCCTACTTTGAGACTTTGCATGAATTGAAGCTTATAGTTGACCTGATTCATGAAGGCGGACTTGCTAAGATGTGGGATTCAGTGTCAAATACTGCAGAATACGGCGGTATGACCGTAGGTCCACAAATCATAAATGAGGAGTCAAGGCTTGCCATGGAAGAAGCTCTGTACAGGATACAGAGCGGAGAGTTTGCCAGGGAGTTCGTACTTGAGGGTAAGGCAAACAGTCCGGTACTCAAGGCTATGGAGCGCATGGAGAACGAGCATCCTATAGAAGTAGTTGGCAAGAAATTAAGGGCAATGATGCCCTGGCTCAATCCTGATAAGGATTGAGTTTATTTTTCCCATTTTCCCATTTTTGGCAAATATTGTCGATTGTAATATCGGCACATTTTTATATTAGTAGTTCCTTATTGCTAATTAT
>QBUR01000051.1:1119-3296 GCA_013374385.1 Candidatus Methanocomedens sp.
GACTCTGATCTTCACCTTAATATTCTTAAATTCTGGAATACCACCTGTTGTTTCATCAGAAACCAAAACGTTTGACCAGGGACTATTAACCATAAACCCGATTCCTTTTTGTTCCTCTCTTGGTGAAAATACAGCTTTGACAACTATACTGCCCCATTTTGACGTGAGTCTGACATTCGCACCATCTCGAACACCCATACGCTTCATTTCGGCAGTATCCAGCACTATCACAGCAGACAGTCGTTCACACTCCTTACCGTTACGATCCTCTTCACAGGCAGAGGACTGGAACACATCCCTGTACGTAACAACTGTTATATCATATTCAGGAGCCCTGATGAACTTACCAACATCCACTGCCATCATCCAACCTCGTCTATGATTTGTCTGATTATCATCTCATCAGACATGTTATTTCCCTGTACTATAGAGGTTATATCCATGGTCTTACCGTCCATACGTACCGCAGTTCCTCCCACTTCAATTCCGGATGTACTGCAAGGAATGGTCACATCTGCAACCAGGGATGTCAGGTTCATGCAAGGGTCAACCAAGATGACAGGAATATCTTTCAACCGTCTTGAAATGGACGCAGGAAGACTTGCAAGTGGGTCTGACCCCACCACCAAAACTGCATCTGCACCACTTTTTATCTGCTCGATCACAGAGTACTGCACGCCAGATATCGCCTCCCCTTCACCAAACTTTACACGATAAATATGTCCGGTCTTTTCATGTAAATTATGATTAAAACCCCGCATATTGAAATGACCTGCCATCGGAATCAATGAAAAACTGGAAAACTGGTTCAATGCACCCATAAATTCAGACAGCAGGGCAATATCTTCCTTAATAGAATAAACCAGCCCTAATCCTGCAAATATCACGCCAAATTCGGCTTTCTTCAATATAGCAGCCAGTTCAAGTATTTTTTTAACATCATAGTCAAAAGATAATTTTGGTACACGACCTGACAGGGCATCTATCAGACCCCGCATGAACTCGGCATCACCCTGAGGAGGTATCCTGTGGAACCCATTCTTACATATCTTTGCAGTTCTGGACTGCCGGACATCAATTGAGATTGCAGTCCTGTCCTCTTCATATCCCCGCTGCCTTAATTCACCCCTTGGAAAATATGAATATTTTGACATGTGCCTGGGATGGGAACTCATGGGGTCAGCACCCCAGAAGACCATAACATCAGCTTTTTCCCTAACTTCATCCAATGTGCACGTTTGAATTGTACCATTGAGTATTTCGTTTATGGTAATACCCTGGCAGAAGGATGATGTGGAATCAATAACACCCCCCAATGTACGGGCCAGTTCGATACCTGCCATCTGGGCTTCATTTGTGGAATTGCTCCACCCATAAAGCAAAGGATTTTTTGCTTCCTTTAATATCCGGGCGGCAACTTTAATAGCATCATCAATATCGGCTTTTGCACCATTAACTGAAGGAATAGCCTTATCTTTACATCCAAAAATCCGGGCTCTGCCTTTGATGCAGGCATGCTCAACCTGCTCTATCCTGTTATCATCTATGCTTACCTGGATATCCTCACAAAGCAGTGCGCATCCGGTACAGGTCCATGTAACCATTTCAGTCATAAATAAGCCTCATTCAACTTACACAAATTCAATTGCCTCAGTTGGGCATGGGTCGATACATGCCCTACAAAGTATCTTATCCTTACCAAACCGCCGGCATTCCTTCACATTGGCTGCTTTCACTTTACCGTCAATCACCCTGAATATGACTTTACCGTTTGTTGGACCCAATCCCCTGCCTGAACCATGCGGGTCATTGGCCACATTTACAGGGCAGGCAACCACGCAGTTCCCGCACCCGGAACAGAGTTCCTCGTGTATGATGAGCCCTGTCTCTTCTGCACCTTCCAAAGGTTTTAGTATTTCTTCCAGTTTCTGTTTTGAATCGCGATACTTCTCCTCTTTCATTAGTGGCGGGCATTCAGTAAACCGTTTGGTGCCTGAGAGCAGTGCAACACCAAATGCCATGCAGGTTGATTCCCCACATTCCTTGCAATTGGTTTTTGGCAGTAATTGATATATTTCCATTGCACTTGTCATTGTGTAACCCCGCATTAAAGATGAAACTATACAGTGTATATGTGAATTATATGAAGTTAAATTATAGTATGAATACTAATAAAA
>QBUR01000050.1 GCA_013374385.1 Candidatus Methanocomedens sp.
ATGTAAAATAAACAAATTGACATTAAATCTGTGTAAATCAGTGAAATCTGTGTCTAAAAAAAAATACAATACAAGTGATGTTACCCACACTATGTTAAAGAGAAATATAAAACCGATATGTAAATAGCAAAACACAAAAACTATTTCACATAATCCGCCTATGACAAATCATGCTTGAAGTTGAAGAACTCTGTGGGATAGTAGAGGTCATGGCAGTCGCATCAGATGATGAGATTACAGTGGTAGTACAGGAACTGGCATACATGAGAAATGAAGATATGCCAAAACCCGATGACCTGCAAGACCTTATCAATTTAGCCTTAAAATCACACTGGCTCGAAACTGTACCCCAGACAGCCGTATGTAACGGTCCTAAAGGTGAAATAATCTATATTGCCGGACCAGCTGCTTTTGGTATGGTACCTGCCGAGTTAAGTGAAATCATGGATATTATTGAATTTGAAGGGTGCAGGTCCATCGATTGGGAGATTGTAGCATCCAAAATCACTTCAAACCTTTCACGACAGGTGAAACGGCTGGGGATAATGGTAGAAGACACAGCCGATGGTACGGTTAAGCTTGATACAGCGGAAGCACAGTACAGTGAACTGTTCAATGTGTATTATGATTATGATTTTTGGCTCCCCGACGGTCTGCCGGAAATAGGTGCTACCCTGGAAAAGGTCAGCTCAAGGTTGAATGTAATTAAAGAAAGTGAGTAATAAATGGATTAATGAATGGATAATAGATCGAGGTATATAATTGTCAGATAATAATGTTCGCTACCTGTTAGGCAATAATGCAATCGCATTGGCCATAAATGAATGCAATACCGATGTAGTGGCAGGCTACCCCGGAACCCCGTCATCCGAGATTATCGAATACCTGGCCCGGATGAAGCCCAAAGGTCATGTTGAATGGTCTGTCAACGAGAAAGTTGCCATGGAAGTTGCTATCGGTGCATCATGGACAGGCGGGCGCAGCGTGGCTACCATGAAACATGTTGGCCTGAACGTAGCATCTGACCCATTCATGACCCTTGCATATACAGGTGTCAAGGGCGGCATGCTTGTAATCTCCGCCGATGACCCTGGCTGCCACTCGTCCCAGAACGAGCAGGACAGCCGCAGGTATGCTGCATTTGCGCAGGTACCATGCCTGGACCCAGCCACGCCCCAGGAAGCCTACGACATGATAGCCTTCGCATTTGAATTCTCTGAAATGTTTGAAACCCCTGTGGTGTTCCGGCCCACTACGAGAATATGCCATGGTAAGTCAGATATCAAGTTGCAGACCTTGGCGCCAACTGGACATGAGATTGGATTTGAGAAGATCCCCCAGCGCTGGGTAATGCTGCCAGCCCATGCAAGGGTGCGCCACCAGGTCTTGATCGACAAGCAGGAAGAGATGGCAGCAGCTCTTGAGACCTCACAATGGAACCAGCTGGAAATGGTGGAGGGTGCAGCTTTCGGTATTATTGCATCGGGTGTGGCATCGGTATATGCAAAAGAAGCCATTGACAAGCTCGGCGTCAAAGCATCATACCTGAAGATCGGCGCATACCCCGCTCCAACCGGGCTTATCAGGGAACTGGCAGGTTCAGTGGAGAAGATACTGGTTATTGAGGAACTGGAACCTGTAGTTGAGGAGATTGTCAGGACAATTACGAGCGGTATGGATGTTGAGATACATGGTAAAGATGTCATAGCAAGATACGGCGAACTGAACCTGGGAACTGTTGAACTTGCAGTTGCTGGTGCGGCCGGTTTGGATTATACAGGTTATACAGCTCCGGGAACTGATATTGAACTCCCTAACCGCCCTCCGGTAATGTGTCCGGGCTGCCCTCACAGAGGCTCTTACTATGCAATGAAAAAAGCCTTTGGTAAGGATGCCATCTTCCCAGGTGATATCGGATGTTATACGCTTGGAGTCCAGATGGGAACCATGGATACCTGCCTGTGCATGGGTGCAAGCATAACTACCAGCGCAGGGATTTACCATGCGGGCGAGACTAAACCCATCTGCTGTTCTATCGGGGACTCTACATTTTTACATACCGGAATTCCGGGGCTGCTGAATGCTGTTTATAACAGCGCAGATATTACTGTCACTATACTGGATAACAGGACCACTGCCATGACCGGGCACCAGCCTAATCCCAGCACTGGATTGACTGTACTGGGCGATGCCACTTTTATGGTGTCATTAGAGGACATCTCGCGGGCATGCGGTGTGGAGTTGGTCCTGACCACTGACCCATTTGACATCGCAACTACCATTGATACGTTCAAACAGGCAAAAGAACATAAAGGAACTTCAGTGGTCATTTCAAAACAGGAATGTATCATTACTGCCCGTAGAAGGGGAATCAAGCTTACGCCTTTTTGTGTGGACAGGGATGAATGCCGTGGCTGTAAAGCCTGTATCAAGTTCGGCTGTCCTGCCATTGAATTCGACCCGCCGGAGGCTGAAGGTGAAAAAGGTAATTCAAGGATTAGCAACCTGTGCGTGGGATGTGGAGTATGTGCGCAGGTCTGTCCATTCAATGCTATCAGTGAGGTGGAGACATGACCGAGTTCGACCTTGTTATTGTAGGTGTGGGCGGCCAGGGTGCCATACTGGCATCTGATATTGTGGGTAAGGCTGCTGTAAATGCAGGTTTGCCGGTCATGGCCGCGGAAACTCATGGTATGGCCCAGCGCGGTGGTTCGGTGGAGAATCATGTCAGACTGGATTGCAGGTACGGCTCACTGATACCCCGGGGCAGGGCTGATGCAGTGCTGGCCCTTGAACCGGCTGAGGCATTACGAGCTGTGGATTACCTGTCTCCTGATGGGGTGATTGTGGTAAATACTAACCCTTTGCTGCCGATTACTGTGCTTTCAGGCAGTGCTGATTATCCTGCTGTTGATGATATGTTGTTAGAACTTCAGGGACGGTGCAAACGGCTGGTGGCAGTGGATGCAGATTCACTTGCCGTCCAGGCAGGACATCCACTGACCACTAATGTGGTTATGATAGGTGCAGTTTCCAGTTTCCTGCCTCTGGATGTGCAAAGTCTTGAAGATAGTATTAGCAGCCTCGTCCCGCCAAAAACCGTGGATGTGAACTTAGCGGCATTCAGGCTGGGAAGGAAAGCTGCAGACACCACCGATTGAATAAAGTTAAGTAATTCCAATCTATTGAGATATCATCAATTCGAACATATGAGATTGTCGTAAAACCCCTTAGATTCACCCCAAATCCATCCACCATTTCATAAATTCCAGGATTT
>QBUR01000049.1 GCA_013374385.1 Candidatus Methanocomedens sp.
AACAATTTAAATAGTATTTTATTAACCATTAATGTTTCTGCATTCTCAATGATAAATCGTTATTTTAATGGGAAATTGAAAATAGTTATAAACTTATTATAAGTTGACCATCCTTTTGATACTCCAGGAACATTTCAGCTACTTCATAAGACTCCACCATTTCAACGCCATCTATGAAATCATCTTCACGAAGCCCTATCAACGAACATGCCAGACGGCAGCATTTGAACTGGACACCAAGATCCAGGCATTCCTGTACATATTTGTCATAGGCAGGAGACCCATACTTATCCTTCTTACCCAGTAGCACACCCATTGGACCCCACAATACCACTACCACATCAAGTCCTTTTTTCTGGTAGTATCTTGCAAACCGGATAGTTTCCTGGGGGCTGGTACTCTCATAGATCATATTTTTCAAAAGCAGTAGTACCCGTGTAATCTCAACCATATAAATACCACATCAAAGCAGGTGTTCTGTAATATTTTCCGTTATCACATTTTCACAATAGATGCATCTCAATCGTATTGGGTCCTTTTTTACTTCAAACTTTGACTTGACAGGTTCGTTGGTATTGGAGATGCAGTTGGGATTTGCACACCTGACCATACTTTCCACCATTTCAGGTAATTTCACACGATGTTTGCCTGCAACTCCAAAGTCGCGGATAATATTAATTGTCGCATTGGGTGAAATGAGGGATATTTTGTCAACCTCTTTGTCTTTCAATTCCCTGTCTTCTATCTTTACAATATCCTTGAATTCAATATCCTGGCTGGATACGTTCATGGCTACCGAAATGACAGCACTGGACGGACCCGTGATACCCAGTATCTTGAGTACGTTCATAGCCTGTCCGGCATTAATGTGGTCTATGACAGTGCCGTCGCGTATAGGATGTACCCTTAATTCCTTTCCCAGGGTCATACATCAACCCCCAGTACGATGGTGAGCAATGCCATCCTGATGGGCACCCCATAGAATGACTGCTCAAAATAACGGGCATGTGTTGAATCGTCCACTGAACTGTCAATCTCATATATCCTGGGAAGAGGATGCATGACTATCATGTCCTCCCTGACATTTTCAAGATGCTCACCTGTTATCTTGTATGCACCCACTACTTTATTGTACTCGGTCGGGTCAGGGAACCGTTCTTTCTGGATACGGGTCATGTATAGTACATCCACGTTATCCAGTACTTCTTCAAGGTTTTCAGTCTCGCTGACCCTGGCACCCATGGCTTTCAGGTCCTCTTTTATCTGGTCAGGCATCTTCAACTGGTGAGGTGAGACTAAGGTGATATTTGCACAGTATAATGATAGGGCATAGGCAAGGGAATGAACAGTACGTCCGTACTTCAGGTCTCCCACTATGGCTATGTCCAGATTATCAAGATGGCTTTCTTTTTTTATTGTATAAAGGTCAAGCAGGGTCTGGGTGGGATGATGCCCGGCACCGTCTCCTCCGTTTATAATGGGAACCGATGCGAATTCAGCGGCCATGCGTGCCGAACCCTCACTGGGATGACGCAGCACAATGACATCCGAATAGGTACTTATCACCCGGATGGTATCGGCAAGTGTCTCCCCCTTTACAACGCTGCTCGCCTCTTTTGAACCCAGGTTTAATACACTTCCGCCCAGCCGTAACATGGCGGTTTCGAAAGACATGCGAGTCCTTGTGCTGGGTTCATAGAACAAAAGTGCCAGGATATTTCCGGCAAGAAGGTCTGACCTGCCGCCTTTGGCCAGTGTTTCGAGTTTGACAGCCCTCTCAAGAATATAATCAATCTCGTCCCTTGTAAAATCCTTCGTTGAGAGAATGTGACGGCGGTCAAAGGTCATCACTGTCAATATGTAGATTTAGTGATTTAAACCTATTGAATAACTTATAGATTACTGTATATCGACGCCTATCCCCATGATGTATCTGGCACCATTGTAAACATCCTCTGCAATATGGGCACACCCCATAGCACCAGACCATACTCCAAGACATTCCACACCCGTACCAACGTGTGACTTTATTCTGTCCCTGGCGTACTTGATGTCGCTGACTGAACCTGCAATGAAGATATTGGGGTCCTCTATGCCTTTTTCTTTTAGGAGCAGTTTCATAGCAACTATTTCCATTGCTGCAAACAGTGCTACGGTATCTAAAGCAAGGGCTGCCGAGGGGTCTCCTGCCGAAAAAGCAGCCATTAGAGCGTCTATGTCCTGCACCCCTGCCATCTTTACTACTCCTGCATGGATGAAAGCGTCATTGGCAGTATATTTTCCGTCATCCACATCCCTTATTCCTTCAAGGTCAATAGGGCCGTGATGTATTCCGGGCGCAAATATACATGCATCCAGCGCGCCCAGCATCCGGCCTTGTGCCACTGCCAGTGTCACGGTGTTGGAACTGATATCTGACACAACCATGTTGTCGTGTCCTTTTTTGTAGGCATGGTACACGATACCTATCTTTTCAGGGCTTGCTCCGTGTGAGAAAATGTTAAGCCTGCCATCAGCGGTGTTGCCACGGTGAAGTCCGGGTATTACCACTGCCGGGATGCCTGAATTCCTTATGGTGTCATAGACCAGCGTGCCTCCGCCCACATGAAGCCCGGCACCGTGTCTGGATTGAATGCCCCTGTCTGGTACGCGGGCAATAGGTGTTATCTTGTCAATGCCGTCACCCATGGAATATGTGACTGCCATCATTTTTATGTCTGATGCGGATGCACCCAGACCCTGCAGTATGCTGTTTAGAAGTTCCTCCGGGCCCATAGCAGCAGCTTGTTGTCTTGATAGTTTGAACTCACGTCCATCTGTTGATGCAAAACGCATGTGGGTGGTGCCGTGGTCTATTCCGACGAACATATTAATCTGGAATGTTTCATGTGTATTAATATTGTCTATTTATACTGGTTTTTGAGGGAATGGTGGCTTAAGCGATTATGCGGAAGACTTGTGTCGAGTTGGATATTGAGATCATAGATATGGCGGTCAATCCCGACCATGTTCATATATTTCTGAAATATCCTCCAAAATATTCCGTAAGTTATATATCAAAGATGATCAAAGGTAGAAGTAGCAGAGTGCTCAGAAAGGAATTTCCCCATTTAGTAGAATGGTGTGGGAAACATCTTTGGGCTCCGAGTTGCTATCACGGCTCTGTGGGTAATGGCTGGGATGTGGTTGAGAAATATATCT
>QBUR01000048.1 GCA_013374385.1 Candidatus Methanocomedens sp.
TTGGGGCCGCAATCGCTCTGGCTGTAAAGGATGTTCTATCTGATGCTGTGGCCGGGGTGTTCATTATTCTGGATAAGCATTTTAATATTGGTGATGAGATAGAGACACTGAATCATAGGGGAGAGATAGTAAATATAACTCTCAGGAAAACTCGCATCAGGACAGGGGAGAACACTATTGTTGTTATGCCAAATGGAAAAATTGATTCTGCCGGTTGGACCTTGCACGAGAAAAGACCGCCTAAAAAATAAGAAGCTTACAATATTTTCTACTTTTCTTTGCTACAAATTAGCGCCGCCAGCACCGCAGGCACGGCCCCGATAGCTGTACAAGTCTCCAGCGGGATGCCCTGCCCCGTAATATCCAGATGATACTGTGCCCTCCCGAACAGTTCCTTCGGCAGCCCTTTATGCCCCAGCCCCACCAGCATCAGGTACGACCCGCCCCTGAGTATCTCATCTGCCAGTGCCACCGGATTAATGGCTTTCTTTGGGTCCGGGCTGGAAGTAGTCACCACAGGCATGCCGAACTGGGCCTGGAAGCCTTTTTTGGGCAGGTCGAACACAAAGAAGCGATTGTGTTCCAGCATCTCAATCAGGTATTTACCTGACCTGCCGATAGTGGTCTTGTCTGCCACATAATCGCACAGTTCCTCTGCATTCATCTTGAACGGGTAATCGAACAGTGCCAGTGCGAATCCATAACTGTAGGCAATAGGTGCGGCCCTGGCAATAGAGCGGTAATGGGCATCCAGCACCTTGATCTTATCATAAGTATTTACCAATCCCAGTGTCAGCATCCTGTCACCTCAATTCCAGTACCATAGGCACCTGCATACAAATGTCGAACTTGTCACAATCGACACAGTCCTGCCATAGCACTGGTTTTTGTGAATTATCCAATGCCTTGAACCCCATCTTAACGAAAAAGCTCCTGGCTGTGGTTCTTACATAAATCCGATCGGTCATACCCTTTGCCCTTTGCTCAAGCGTCTTAAACAACCTGCGCCCTATCCCATTGTTCTTCCATGCCGGCAGTATAGCGATAGACCTCAACTCTATCAGGCCCGCATTATTATCCAAGCACGCACACCCCACAACCTTACCCCCGTTTTCAGCAACAATGAACTGGTCAACGTTTTCCTCTACCTGTTCGGTCTCAAGTATGTACTGTGACAGGATGCTTTTAATATGCGTTATATCGCTGGTGCTGGCATTCCTGATATTGACGGTCACATATCCGGAATATGATGTTATTGTAATTAAAAATAGGGTAATGGAGCGGTGGCTGACCGCTCCATAACGGATACAGTCACTCTTCCAAACCGCCTTCCGGTTCGCCAGAAGACTGTTCATCATTTTTCTTGAAGATGTGGATGTCGGATTTATCAGAAGGCGAAGCCTTTTCCTTCAAAGCCTCGCCAGCCTTAATTGTTTCCTGGGTTTCCTTTACCAGGGCTTCCTCTATCTTCTCGACTTCCCGCCTCAGTTCTTCAGGTTTGGGTATGCTGCCAAGTACTTCCTCGGCCTTACCCACAATCTTCTCCACATCCAGGGTGTTCCCCACTTCGGGTATTTCACTGCTGGCACCGAGATACTGGCCCACCTGATCTAGCATCTTTGAGATTTCCATGGGGAAGATGATCTTGGTAGCCTGGCCTTCCGCCATCTTCGCCATCATATTCATACTTAATACAGAGATGGCTTTCTTATCCAGTGGTACCGCACCCACACTGAGGATTCTCAGGCTCTGGGACTCACCCTGGGCCACCAGAATCCTGGATACCCGCTCGCCTTCGGCTTCCAGTATCTGAGACTGTCGTACACCTTCAGCGTTCAGGATCCGGGACTGCTTGGAACCTTCGGCTTCAAGGATAGCAGCCTTTTTCTGGCCGTCTGCTATCAGGATAGCAGCTCTTCGCTTCCTCTCGGCAGAGGTCTGTTCTTCCATGGCGTCCTTGACAGTGCCCACGGGGTCGACCTCTCTTATCTCTACGGCCTCTACCTTCACACCCCAGGAATCGGTGGCTTCGTCCAGGATATCCCGCAGTTTGGTGTTGATGAAATCCCTGTTATACAGTATCTCGTCAAGTTCCATATCGCCAACTACTGACCTCAAAGTGGTCTGGGCCAGGCTGACGGTGGCAATATGATAGTTCACCACTTCAAAATATGCTTTTTCAGGGTCGACAACCCTGATATAAACGATAGCGTCTACATTGGTAGGACTGTTATCCTTGGTGATGACCTCCTGCCTCGGCACATCCAGCACCTGTGTTCTCAGGTCAAGACGGATTACTTCACTTATCAGTGGATACACCCAGTTAAAACCGGGATTCAGCCGTCTCTTGAAGCGTCCCAGCACTACCCAGAGTCCCTGTTCATAGGGCTGTATGATGGTGACACCTGATATGAATATCAGTATCAGTGCTACTGTAATAATCAATCCTAATCCAAAACTTATATCTAATGCCATTCTTTATCCTCCCAATTGTCTTATGACCGGTTTGTTATATTTTCCGTATTAATATGCAGCTTTATTCAGTTAATTCAATGACCTTTACATGCACACCTTCAGAACTTATTACCTCTACTTTCCTGCCTGAAGGAATGGGCGATTCAGATGTGGCGCTCCATATCTGGTTGGTGAGCTTTACCTTTCCTGATATTGAATCTGGTTGAATGTCTATGGTTACAATGCCCTTCATACCAACAAGGGAATCCATACTGGTAGAAGATGGTTTCTGTCCTGGCGCGATTTTGCGGTATAGCATGATGGTAGCAATACTTGCCAGCAATGCCGTTACGACCATTATGATGGGGCTCCACTTATCAAATATTTCAGGGAGCAGAATGAACACCGAACCCATCACCAATAGGACAGTGCCCGGCACGGCCACGAAGAATCCGGGATACATGGCTTCCGCTACCATGAGCCCTATCCCTATAATTATCATTGCAAATCCAATTTCGACGTTCATGGAATCTCCGATTGTCATTTGTCTTGTATAGTATATCAAATTGTTTGTTATGTGATATATATACCTTGACTCCAGATATGAAATGGGAATATATTCAGATAGA
>QBUR01000047.1 GCA_013374385.1 Candidatus Methanocomedens sp.
TAGAGACTGTCGGAAATGTCCGAATTCCGAGACATTTTTACTTATAAACTAAATGCAGTACACCGTAGAATATCGTTTTGCTTTTGGATAATATTCGAAATGTCCCGATTTTACCACTTTTCCTACAGTCTCTCACTATTTTACTACATAACTAGATTCTCGTACAGTGCCTGCAAACATATAGAAAATGTTTTTACTTCATATTCCAGTTAAAGACTAGATGACCAGTTTCCAGGATTTTGCCGCCCTTTGCCAGCGTATCGAGGACACATCCAGTTCACTGGAGATAACACAGATGGTGGCAGACTTTTTCCTGATGGTGGATGATGATGAACTTGAGATTGTCTCCAGGTTCATTATGGGCCTGGTATTCCCGGTTTGGAGTCCGCTACAGATGGGCATCGGTCCCAGCTTACTGTACACCTCTGTTTCAAAATCGTCGGGCCTGCCTGTGAAAAAAGTTATCAACCTGGTTCGTGAGACCGGGGATGTGGGATTGGCAGCCAGGGATGCACTGACAGCCGCCCAGAAGGCTCAATCCACCTTTGCAGTATTTAACGAGGAAGAGCCGGGCCTGTCAGTACAAAATGTCTATAACAGGCTTACTGACATCGCAAACTCATCAGGCAAGGGTTCACAGGCCGCCAGGGTCAGGCATTTACAGTTCCTGTTTAGCGAGGCCACTCCCGTTGAAGCCGTCTACTTGGCACGGCTTGCCATAGAGGAATTGAGAATAGGGGTTGGTGAAGGAATTGTCCGGGATGCCATCGCTGCGGCATTCAATGTGCCAAAGGAGGCTGTGGAACGGGCGTATATGATGACCAATGACCTGGGGCTTGTTGCAAGAGAGGCGAAACGTGCCGGTTTGGATGGAGTGACCGGACTGGATATCAAGCTGGGCAGACCCATAAAAATGATGCTGGCCCAGGTATCACAGGGAATCGTGGCCGTTGCCAGTGAAATGGGCACGGTGGCAGTGGAATGGAAATTCGATGGTGCCAGGGTCCAGATACACAAAGATGGAGATAATGTTTCTATTTATTCACGCCGCCTGGAAAATGTAACCGGCTCGCTGCCGGACATAGTGGATATGGTACGGGCAGGGGTAAATGCCAGGAGTGCAGTGCTTGATGGGGAAGCCGTGGTGCTGGGACAGGACGGCAAACCCGGGGCTTTCCAGCAGATACTCAAACGGTTTAGGAGGAAATATGATGTGGACAGCATGAAAAATGAGATACCTCTCCAGTTATTCCTCTTTGATGTGGTGTACCTTAATGAAGAGAGCCTGTTTGACAGAACACTTGTGCAGCGCCGCCAGCGGTTGGTTGATTGTGTAACTCCATCTGATACCATGCAGGTGGCAGAACAGATTGTCACGCCAGACGTCCTGACAATTGAGGACATATACAAACAGGCTCTGGATGCAGGCCATGAAGGCGTGATGCTGAAAAATCCTGAATCTCTTTATTCTCCGGGCAGGCGTGGCAAGCACTGGCTTAAGGTTAAACCCTTGATGGAGACCCTGGACCTTACAGTGGTGGGTGGTGAATGGGGTGAGGGACGGCGCGCTAATTCCATCGGTTCTTATCAACTGGCATGCATTGATCCTGATACCGGGGATTTCCTGTCCATGGGAAGGGTGGGGACCGGTATCACAGATGAGATGCTGGAAGAACTCACGGCCCGGTTCAAGGAACTTATTGTGGTTGAGAGCGGCAAGGAACTTGAATTTGTACCGCAGGTAGTGTTTGAAGTGGCGTTCGAGGAAATTCAGAAGAGCCCAACTTATGATTCTGGTTTTGCATTGCGGTTCCCAAGGCTGGTCCGGGTGCGGGATGACAAGAGTGCAGATGAAGCAGATACGCATGAGCGTATCGAACAGTTGTATGTCAGCCAGAAAGGGCGGAATTATAATGCTGCATAGTATTGGTTTTTAAGATTTTATTAACGCGGTGAACTCATCGAATATTTATTTTCACTGACAACATATAAATGGGATGTAAGTATACAATATTATTGTTCGCCTATAGACGAAACAAGAGTTGAAGTTATACAGGGGTCTTTTTTAACACCATACCTCCCACACCCACCCCATAAAGCCCTTGTATAACAACTCTTGCACAAAAAACATGGGGCATGGGCTCCATTATTCGTGAAATTTTGTTGGATTATTCTTGATGAGACTAAATAGTCAACTTCGTGAACTCATCGAACATTTGTTTAGTCTGACAAGATTTAAGTATAAAGTAGCACTATGTATGCATGTTTGTTCTTGAACGAACTAAAAGAAGCAGGCACTTGAATTTTTTTTCAATCTATACTCCCACCCCTTAGATTGTGTCTGCTTCTTTACAATTCTTCTATCATTTTTGGGTTGGAGCTTTATTTAACCAGTCCTAAAAAGTATCGATGTATCCTGAAGTCTTCAGTCAGCTCTGGATGAAATGCAAGGGCGATGACATTACCCTGTTTTGCTGCAACGATATATTTATCAAAACTAGCCAGCACCTCGATTCCGGGTTTAACACCGGTAATTACAGGGGCCCGAATGAATATTGCATTGTATGGCGAATCAAGTATGGATACCTCCAGCGAAACCTCGAAAGATTCCCGCTGACCTCCGAAAGCGTTACGGTCCACACTAATGTCCATGAGTCCCAGGAGATGCTGCCCGGTTCGCCTGGCTTGGTCACCACCGTCCTTTGCCAGCAGGACCAGGCCGGCACAAGTGCCCATAATTGGTTTGCCTGCTGCTGCAGCTTCCTTGATTTCAACATCAATACCCTCGCGGGCCATGAGCCGTCCAAGTGTTGTGCTCTCTCCGCCGGGCAGGATGATGGCGTCACATGTTGGTATGGTGCCGCTGTGTCGTACCGGGAGCACTTCACCCGGCAATCCCATTTCTTTCAGGGTTCCTTCTGCTGCTGATATGTGTTCTTCCACATTTCCCTGGATTGCTACAACTGCGATTCTCATGTTTTCATCATTTTTAAATTTGATATTTCATAATTTTAAGCAAGGGATACCAGAAATCCGTACCACCTAAATAGTTTGACCTTTA
>QBUR01000046.1 GCA_013374385.1 Candidatus Methanocomedens sp.
ACTATTGACCCAGGGTTCACTGCTGCATTAAATCAATCAACGATGCTCACGGACCAAGACTTATCAAAGAATGTAGAAACCGTGGTGGCTGCTCATCTAGTCAATTACCTGAAGAAATCCACAGGATTATTGAACCCCAGAATCTCTTACTGGAAGGATAAATATGAAGTTGACTTCGTTATCGGGTCGGGAAAATCCCCAATCCCAGTTGAAGTTAAATATGCTAACACAATCCGCATGGACGACATACCTGGGCTTATGTTGTTCATGGAAGATTATCAAATACCCACCGGAATTGTCATCACTAAAGATAAGGCAGATATATGGAAAAAAAATAAATTGGAAATTTTACTTATTCCGGCATGGCTGGTGCTGTGCAGCTTATAAAAAATTCTGGTTTTAGTCCTTTATTGCACCCATAAACCTATCTTTGATTTCCACTGGACTCATGGGTATGTCATCCACCGCTTCATTCACCGGCCTGACGACCATATCTATCAATGCCGGCCCAGGCGCCTCCCTCAACCGCCGGAATGCATCCACTAGTTCATCCCATGTATGCGCTTTGGCACTGTACTGCAGCCCGTGACCCCTGGCCATAAGTTCCAGGTCAGTGCTTGTACAGGCAGCAGTCTCCTGGTTGCCAGTGGAGCCGTATGCCCCGTTGTTTACAGCCAGTATGGTCAGGTTGGGTGGTGACTGCACAGCAATCTGGGTCAGTGCATTTGGATTCATGAGCAGACTGCCATCTCCGTCTATAACCACTACATGCCTTTGTTGTGCCATTGCCAGTCCAAGCCCGATAGCAGATGCCAGTCCCATGGACCCCAGCATGTAGAAATTCAGGTCACGGTCCATGATATGGTATAGTTCCTTGCTGGGCACCCCTATATTTGATACTACAATCTCATCATCCAACACGGATGCAAGCGAGCTTATGGCCTGGTATCTTGATATGGTGGGTGCCTGTGTATGGGTGTTCAGTTCCAGCTGGCAGGTCCTGGATACTATCGTTTTTGGGGGAGGTGGAAGGGCACAGCAGGACATCTCCCACACTGATGGCTGTATCAAAGCCACATGTGGGCGCTGGTTCTCAAATGCATCATTGATAACGGCATCAAGCAACCCCAGCCTGGAAGGTGTATCAATGATGGTACATTTAATGTTGGCAGCTTCAAGCATACCCGGCAACCCAACCCCCAGCGGCACCTGTGCTGAGATGCCTTCTTTGTACACCCCCCGCCAGCTTGTTATAATGGGTAGCGGTATGCCATAGGTGGCATTGAGTGAAAGCAGGGCATTGAACATATTACCCAGGCCTGTGCTCTGGATGACCATCACGGGCCGCCCGCCACCCATGTAATGACCTGCGCAGATGCCTACCCCGTTCTCCTCCCTGGTCAACTGCACGGTCTTGAAATTAGTTTCAATAAGCGGCAACAGACATTTCATTCTGTCGCATGGTAGAGTTGCAGCCAAGTCTATCCTATGCGTTTTTAATATTTCAACAACTTGTTCTTCTGGAGATATATCGTTCATTATATCCGCCGGGTGACCTGGTCAGCGTACTATGAGTTCAATGTCTATATCCTGTGAATCTAATTTGAACTCTGGTTGTAAATGGTGCAGGGTAAAATCCTTTTTCAACCTTTCAACCCCACCGCCTGTTATATTGAGGAGTATGAAATCATCCTTGTTCAGGACATCTTCTTCCATGGCTTTTACCAGCCCGGCCACACCCACAGCGGCTGGTGCTACAATATCAATGCCTTCAGACTGTTCGAACAGTGTTTTCGCCTGCTTGGCTTCAGGTGTGGATATTCCATACATAGCACCATTAGTATCGGTAAGAGCGTCATAAACACCGCCGGGCAATGAATAGGGGGGATACCTGTTGGACAGCACATCGGCATACATCCGGTCAATAAGTTTTTTAGGGTCAGGCATATCTATTTTTTCCACGATATCCCTACGGCCATTCTGCCATGCATTTAATATTGGTGCGAAGGGCAGATTCTGTATCAGGTGTAACCTGGGTAATGTTTCGCCGTACCGGCCATCGGCCCTGAGCCTTAATGACGCTTCCCAGGCTGCAATGCCGCCTGTACCGCTGCCGATGGCCTGGAAATAGTGGTCAGGCATGCAGCCCATGGTCACGGCGGCATCCAGCATCACGGTACCCATGCCGTCCCGGCGCGCCACGTTGCGGACGCCGCCCTCAGTTCTCATTCCTGGCAAGGTGGCAATCTTCCCTGCCATCTGGATGGCATCAGCGTAATCGCATGTATTTGGCATGCTGATAAGATGGATATTGTCAGTGGGCTCTTCAGGCAGCCACATCTTGGATATACCGGATTCAGGCACCACAATATATACGTGGATATCTGTACCCACGGCTGCATGGGCAAAAGCCCGCCCTGTGTTCCCTGCAGAAGCCAGTACAATTTTATTGTTCCCTGATTCCTGCATCAATTGCAGGGTGGGATAGGCTTCCAGTTCTTTAAAACTGCACGTCTGTATATGTGCGCCTTGCTCGGGCCAGTAGCCATTAAACCCTATGTACAGGTTTGTCAGCCCCAGTTCCCTGGCCAGCCCCGTGCTTTTGTAGGTCACTGGACCCGCTGGTGTATTTATTTGGGCGGTAACAGGCAGCCAGTCAAGGAACTTACCTATGCCTGGAAAGTCATGCATGTGCAGGCGGCGGGAAGCATATCTGGTCCTGAGCAGACCGTTATCATTTGAGCATGCCATCTCTTGAAGCTGGTACTGGCTACCGCAATGGACACAATCTAAGGTGTATTTTGAATGGTCAGTACCTGTATATTGTAAGGATGGAGTGATTACTGGGTTCATTAATTGAAAAATCAGGAAATCAAGTATTTAATTTTTTCCAATATGGCTAAGCGTAAATTATCTAAACAGCAACAACGCCGCATCGCCTCTCA
>QBUR01000045.1 GCA_013374385.1 Candidatus Methanocomedens sp.
CTCACAAAACTCCAAAACATTGTCACTCCATTGCGTATCTCCACTGACCCGGCAGAATTGTATTGCTATTCCTCTGACGCTTCGTACATTAAAGGCACACCGGATTATGTGGTCATGCCCAGTACCACAGCCGAAGTATCAGAAATAGTTAAACTGGCCCAAAAGCACCACATACCCATAGTTGCAAGGGGTGCAGGCACCGGCCTGGCAGGCGGAGCCGTACCACTGTGTGGCGGCATCGTGCTGGATATGAGCCAGATGAACAGGATACTTGATATTGATATCCGGAACCTGCAGGTACTGGTGGAGCCGGGACTCATCCACGCAGACCTGAACCGTGCACTTGAACCCTATGGTTTCTTTTTCCCACCTGACCCGGGCAGCAGCGAAATGTGTACCCTGGGCGGACTGATAGCTAACAGGGGCAGCGGTATGCGCTCAGTGAAATACGGCACTGTTACAGATTATGTACTGGACCTTGAAGTGGTTATGCCGGACGGGGCAGTCATCCGGACCGGCGGCAGGGTCATGAAATCCGCGTCCGGGTATGATCTCACCGCATTGATGGTAGGTTCGGAAGGCACGCTGGGTATCATTACCGGGGCCAGGTTGAAGATACACCCGTTACCCGAGGCCCGGGCGGCAGTGCTGGCCCATTTCAATGAACTGGAAGCTGCCGGCAGGACTGTGTCGGCTATAATGGAAAAGGGTATCGTGCCATCTGCATGCGAACTGATGGATAGTACCACCATCAAGGCTGTCAATACGTATGATGCCAACCTGAATATCCCTGATTGTGAAGCCATGTTGCTTATTGAAGTGGACGGCGCCCCGTGTAGTGTTGAATCCGGCGCGGCCCGGGTGGCTGAATGCTGCCGGGAACTTGGAGCTTTTGATGTTACTATCGCATATTCCGAGCCAGAGATGAAGGAACTATGGGCTGCCCGCCGCCTGGCAGGCGCTGCGGTTACACGCCTGAATCCAGGTAAGACAAGGGTCTATATCGGTGAAGATATAGCAGTACCCCTGTCCGCAATTCCAAAAATGCTCAGGGAGATACGTAATATTTCAGATAAGCACGGTCTCAATATAATGACATACGGCCATGCAGGGGACGGCAACCTGCATACGGGCATGGCTATTGATACACTTGATGAGGAGCAGTGGGAAGTGCTGAAAAAGACGGCAGACGACATCCACCTGGCTGCTCTGAGGCTCAATGGCACCGTGTCAGGAGAGCATGGTATCGGTAGTGCCCGTGGAATGTATATGATCAAGGAACATGGAGGTGCACTGGATGTCATGATAGCCATCAAGCAGGCACTGGACCCCCATAATATTATGAACCCGCAAAAGGTGGGCCTGGAATGAAGGAATACCTATCTGAAATTGTAAAATGCGTAAGGTGCGGCCGCTGTCGTACGGTATGCCCGGTCCAGCAGGTACAGGGCTGGGAATTTGCCGGGGCCAGGGGCAGGATGCAGATGGCAATGGGAATGGCTTCAGGGCTTGAACCATCAGCTGGAATGGTAAGGAGTATATTGACTTGCACCACATGCCATCAGTGTGTAACTGAATGCCCAACAGGTGCAGACCCTCAACAAGTAACCTGGGCCGCCCGGCGTAAACTGGTGGGTTTGGGGCATGTAACTCCTCATCAGTTGGAAATGCAGGAGCGCATCAGAAACACGGGCAACTCGCTGGATGATAAATCAGCAAGGACGGCATGGATAACTGCTCATCAGGTTCCCGGGAAATCCGGATATGTATATTTTGCAGGCTGCCTGGCTTCATACAGGTATCAATCCACAGCAACGGCGACATATGGGATTCTGGAAAAGTTCGGGGTCGGATTGCTTGAGGACGAAAAGTGCTGTGGTTCACCACTGTTCAGGATGGGACTGGACGCATCTGAACTGATTGAACATAATTCCCGGCAGTTCAAGGAAGCAGGTGCACATACCATAATTGTTGGTTGTGCCGGCTGTTATTCAATGCTCAGGGAACAATACCAGGGCTTTGATGTTCTGCACCTTTCAGAGTTTTTGGCTGAAAGGCTTGATGAGCTTTCTCTGAGTCAACTTGACATTTCGGTAACCTATCATGACCCGTGTCACCTGGGCAGGACGTATGGGATATATGATGCTCCCAGACAGGTTATTGAAAAGGTCTGCACTCTTGTGGAGATGAAAGCTTCAAAGGAGAATGCCAGTTGCTGCGGTGGCGGAGGTGGTGTCAGGATGGGATATCCGGAACTATCTGGTTTAATTGCTGAAGAACTGAAAAATAATATTCCAAACGGTGTTGACTATGCGGTTACGTCATGCCCTTTGTGTTTCAGGAACCTGGCAGATACCGGGATTAATGTGCTTGACCTGGCAGAATTGGTATCGATGGCAATGAAATTGTAAAATTAGTAAAAATATAGTAATAATATCAAGCCCAAAACTGAGCTTCATAATCCTCTGATATGTCACCCAAGTTCATAAGGTTCTTTGTCTTATGTACATTATTCTTTGGTTTGGCAACTTCAATCTCTGGCCCAACAGTTATTTCGTCACATTCCTGCAATCCTTCCAACTTTGAATTCAGGTCTAATCGGCTATGAGCATCACTTTTTTTTGCAGGATTTTCTTTAATGCCAGATGCATAATTATCCACCACTGGTTCGCCCAGGGATTTGCGTTCATGGTCTGGATAATAACCCACATTACAGTATTCATCTTTGGACCGCCAGTCCATGACATACATAGGGCATTTATCACCGATACATGAACCTGAATCTGTTTTTGGGCAAATTTTAGGAAGTGACATGTTATACTAATCCTCGTCAGTTTTTTGTAATTTTCATTTATCAGTTTACTTTGCTACATCGGTTCTATTAAAAAATGATTATAAATTATACTTACGGAGTAGTATATTAAATGTTGT